>NZ_JBNDHT010000101.1:0-25678 GCF_056755115.1 Rhizobium sp. SVR5-2C
TTGCATCAATCCATTCTAGCGCCCGGCGAGCGTCATTCCCTCGATCGCGAGAGTCGGGGCCGCAACACCGTATTTGCGGTCAATGTCGTTGGCGGGCGTTATGCGCATGAACATGTCCATGAGGTTCGAAGCGATCGTCACTTCGGACACCGGGAATGTCAGTTCGCCGTTTTCGATCCAGAAGCCGGTGGCGCCGCGGCTGTATTCGCCGGTGATCATGTTGACGCCCTGGCCGATAAGCTCGGTCACATAAAAGCCGTTGCCGACGCTCCGGATCAGATCTTCCGGCGAAATGTCGCCAGGCTCAAGGGCGAGGTTCGTGGAGGTGGGTGTTACCGAATTGCCGCTGCGCACCCCGCGCCCGTTGGTTTGCATGCCGATTTCGCGCCCTGTCGCGGTGGAGAGAAACCAGTGCTTCAGCACACCATCCTCGATCATGACCAGCCTCTCGCCGGAAATGCCCTCGCCATCAAAGGGACGCGACGACGGGCCGCGAACGATCAAGGGGTCGTCCGTAATCGAAAGGCCGGATTTCAAGACCTGCTGGCCCATCTTGTCGCGCAGGAAGCTGGACTTGCGCGCGACCGCCGCCCCATTGATCGCGCCGGCGATATGGCCGACAAAGCCCCGGGCGATGCGCGGATCGAAGACGACCGTGACGTCCTTGCCGGTATCGACCTGGCGCGGATTGACACGCTTGACCGCACGCTCGCCGGCACGGCGGCCGATTTCGGCAGCCTCGTCGAGTTCGGCATAATAGAGGCGGCTGTCGTAGTCGTAGTCGCGCTCCATGCCGGTGCCTTCGCCGGCAATGACGCTGACCGAACGGCCGAAGCGCGAGCCCATGTAGCTTCCCTCGAAGCCGTGCGACGTGACGAGAACCAGGCCTCCATAACCGGCCGAAGCCCCGCCGCCGGAGGAATTGGTGACGCCCTTGACCTCAAGCGCCGCGGCCTCCGTCGCAAGGGCGGCCTCGCGCAACATGTCGGAGGAAACCTCCGTCTGGTCGAAAAGCTCGAGGTCGGGATAGGACTTCGCAAGCCTGTCCTCGTCCGCAAGGCAGGCGAACGGATCTTCGGGCGAAACCTTCGCCATTGCGACGGCGCGTTCGGCGAGCGCCTGTAGATCGAAGCCGGGATTGGCGGAAACGCTGGCAACCTTCTTGCTGACGAACACCCGCAGCGAAAAATCGTCGCTCTCAGACGATTCCGTGCCTTCGACCTTGCCCAGGCGGACGCTGACGGACTGCGAGCGAGAACGCACGACAACCGCATCGGCGGCATCGGCGCCGGCCTTCCTGGCGAGATCGATCAACTGGCTTGCGCGGGAAAGAAGTGTCGAGGAAGCTATTTCTGAGGACATGATTTGGCCTTTCCTTGGGCTTCCATTTATTGTGCACTTCCGGAAGCATCAAGGCCGCCGCTGCCGATTCTTTTTCGCGCAGCTTGCAGCCCACCCTATCATTGAAAGAACTTCACAGCATGTCCGCTCCCAATGCCCTCTTTTCCGAAACGATCCTGCTGCTCGGCGGAGCGGTCGTCGCAGCTCCGATTTTTAAGAAGCTCGGGCTTGGAACCGTGCTCGGCTATCTTGCCGCAGGGGTGGTGATCGGCCCGATCCTTCACGGCATCGCCGATAGCGAGCAGGTTCTGGGCGTTGCCGAACTGGGCGTGGTCTTCCTGCTCTTCATCATCGGCCTTGAGCTGAAACCGTCGCGACTTTGGCAGATGCGCCGTGACATCTTCGGGCTCGGCACCGCGCAGGTCGTGCTGACCGGACTAGCTTTGATGGCGCTTGCCTATCTTTCCGGCGTGCTCGACTGGCGGGGAAGTATCATCGCGGGTTTCGGGCTTGCGCTTTCCTCCACCGCCTTTGCCATACAGATTCTCGACGAGCGGGGCGAGGTGAACACGAGGTACGGACAGCGCTCCTTCTCGATGCTGCTTCTTCAGGACCTGGCGATCGTACCGCTGCTAGCGCTGATCACCGTTCTCGACGGTGGAAACGGCAGCAATACCCCGTTGCTGGACTTTGCCATCTCCGTCGGCGCCGTCGGCGCGATGATCATTATGGGCCGCTATCTGCTGACACCGCTCTTTCAGGTGATCGCAAGGACCGGCGCACGCGAGGCGATGATCGTGGCCGCCCTCTTCGTCGTTATGGGATCAGCCAGCCTGATGCAGTTCGCCGGGCTTTCCATGGCGATGGGTGCGTTTCTCTCCGGCGTCATGCTCGCCGAATCCTCCTACCGGCACGAGCTTGAAGCGGACATCGAACCCTTCCGCGGCGTGCTGCTCGCCATTTTCTTCATGGCGGTCGGACTGTCGCTTCAACTGAACGTGCTGATCGACAATGCAATCTTCATCATCGCCGCGGTGCCGATCTTCATGGCCGTCAAGGCGGTGATCATCTATGGCCTCTGCCGGGTGACCGGGTCTTCGCACGACGATGCCATCCGCATTGCCTTCCTGTTGCCGCAGGGAGGCGAGTTCGGGTTCGTGCTGTTCACCTCTGCGGGTGCGGTCGGACTGATGCCCTCGAGCACCGCATCGCTTCTCGTTGCCATCGTGACGCTCTCAATGGCACTGACACCACTCGGCGCCGCACTTTCGAAGCGCATGCTGAAGGGGGACGAACAGGAAGAACTCGACGAGGACTTCGAGGGAGCAGGAGCCGATGTGCTGATGGTCGGCTTCTCGCGTTTCGGTCAGATCGCTGCACAGATCCTGCTGGCCGGCGGGCGGGACGTGACGGTGATCGACTTTTCCCCGGACCGCATCCGCCAGGCCTCGTCGTTCGGCTTCCGCATCTATTTCGGCGACGGCACGCGCAAGGACGTGCTGCGCTCTGCCGGAATCGACAGAGCCAAGATCGTTATCGTCTGCACACAAAAGCGAGAGATCACCGATAAGGTGGTGGAACTGGTGCAAGCCGAATATCCGCATGCCAAGCTCTTCGTGCGCTCCTACGACCGCATCCATTCGATTGCGCTCAGAAACCTCAATGTCGATTACGAACTGCGCGAAACGCTGGAGTCCGGCCTGCTGTTCGGCCGCCGCACGCTGGAGGCGCTCGGAGTGAGCATGGAGGACGCCTATGAAATCGGCGAGGATATCCGCCGGCGCGACGAGGAGCGGCTGGTGCTGCAGGTCACCGAAGGCCTGCAAGCCGGCCGTGACATGCTCTTCTTCCGGCCGGTACGGCCGGAACCGCTGGTGAAGCCCAAGCGGGCGCTGGAACTCGACGACGATCCGTTGGCTGGAACCGCAGAAGCGACCGCCGATGCTTAGGGCGGCGAACTAGGCTCTGATGCGAGCGTCGAATTCCTGTTCGAGCGCACGCTTCAATTCGTCCTTCACGCCTGCCGACATCGCCAGCACCTCGCGCGCCTTCAGGAAATCCATGACGCCGGTGCGGCCGACGGAAGGGCGCAGGAAGATATGCGGCGGCTGGAGCTTCAATTTGAGGCTGATCGCGGTCTGCATCATCAACTGGCCGGATCCGAAGATGCTTTCCATGCGGTTCGGAATATGCGTGCCATCGCCTTCCGGAGCGCCGACGACATCGACGCCGATGACGATGTCGGCGATATCCATCAGGCATTCGTAAGGCACCGGATTGCTGATGCCGCCGTCGATCATCACCCGGCCATCAAGGCGCACGGGCATGAAGACAGCGGGGATGGAAGACGATGCCGCAAGCGCCGGGAACAGCGCCCCCTCGTTGATGACGACCTCGTTCTGCCCGTAATAATCGGTCGTGATGACGTTCATCGGAATAGGCAGATCCTCGAAACGGTCCGGCAGGTCGGCAGGCAGGAAAGCTTTGAGGATACGCTCAAGATTGAACTGACCGATGCGGATGCCTTTGGCAACGGCGTCCCGGACCGTCTGCGGCCGGAGACCCCAGATGCGGCTGACGACGGCAGTCTTGTTGCCGACGGTCATCAGCGCGTGCTCTCGGATCGCATCACCCGTCATGCCGGCGGCCATGCCGGTGCCCATGATCGCGCCGATCGATGCACCGGAAATCGCAACCGGGCGGATTCCGAGTTCGTCGAGGGCGTCAATGACGTGGATATGGGCAAGACCGCGTGCGCCGCCGCCCCCGAAGGCTACGGCCACAGTGGGCGTCGCGCTTGGGACAGGCATGTCATTACTCTCAATAACCGCCTGCTGCACAATCCCACTCCGGATGATCCGCCGCTACTGTGGTTGGTAGCGGAAAAAATGCACCTTTGTATCGCCGAAGACGCGATCTTCCAGAAAGAGATAGGCAGGGTCGGCGGAAACGGCAACATCCGAACGCTCTTCCAGAACGGCGATAGCACCCGGCACGAGCCAGCCGCCCTTGGCTGCGGCAGCCATCGCCTTTTCGCCCAATCCCTTGCCATAGGGCGGATCGGCGAAAAGCATGTTGAATGGCTCGAGATTGCCGACGGAGCCGAGGTCCGTGGCATCACGCCGCAGGATGCGCGTGCGGCCATGGAGGCTCAGGGCGTCGATATTCTCCCAGAGAAGCCCCCTGCCCTCGACGCTGTTTTCGACGAAGAGCGCATGGCGGCAACCGCGCGACACGGCTTCGAGGCCGACGGCGCCAGTCCCGGCAAACAGGTCGAGGATCCGGGTGCCGTCAAGACATTCCGGATAGGCATGGTTCAGGATATTGAACAGGCTCTCACGCGTCCGGTCGGCAGTCGGCCGGATGTCGTTCGATTTCGGTACGGCGAGCGGCCGTCCGCGAAACTCACCGCCGACGATCCGCACCGCGCGTCATTCCCTTTCCTTTCGGTCCACCACGCGACGGCCCGCCCGAAGGCCTGCCGCCACCACCCGGCCGATCGCCCTTGGGCTTGCCGGAGAAATTCTTCGATCCGCCCGGCTTACCGCCGAAGCTCTTGCCGCGGGGCTTACCGCCCGCAGGCTTGTCGCCGAATGGCCGTTCGCCACGCGGACGTTCCGAGCGGCCCTCTCCGGGAGCGCTGCGTGCAGCACGCGGACGATCGCCGAAGGAACGGGGACGCTCGTCACCCTCTTCGCGCGGCCTGCGATCACCGCGAGGCCTGTCGCCGAAGGGGCGATCGCCGCGCGGAGGACGGTCGCCAGCCGGGCGGTCTCCGCGAGCGGGACGATCACCAAACGAACGTGGGCGCTCATCACCCTCTGCACGCGGTCTGCGGTCGCCACGAGGCTTGTCGCCGAAAGGCCGATCTCCACGGCGGTCTCCACGAGCGGGGCGGTCACCAAAGCCGCGGCCCTCGCGGGCCGGCCGGTCGCCGAACGAGCGCTTGTGGCCGAAACCTTCGCCGTCATCCTTGCCCTTAGCCGGGACTTCGCTGGAACGGATCCACTCGCCTTCATCGTCGCGGGCACGGTTGATCTGCGGGCGCGGGCGATCCTCGCCGCGGGCAAAGCTCTTCGGCTGATCGTCGAATTCGCCGCGCTTGCGGGCGGTCTTGGCATTCTTGGCGGCCTTCGCCGCGGCCTTTTCGCCAAGCGGACGGGCGCCGGGCGCCATCCAGACATTGGCGCTGCGACGGCTGCCGAGCGCCGGGCGCTTCGGCCGGTCGTCATCCCTGCGGCCACCTTCGTGCCTGTCCTCCCGACGATCGTCGCGCTTCGTATCGAGGCGGCTCAGCGCACGCTCGCGCTTGTCTTCCGGCTTGCGAGGACGTTCGCGCCGTTCCGGCTTGGCTTCAGCTTCTTCCTCGGCGGCTACGGCAGGCGCGTTGTAGATCGGGGCATCGAAATTCGCCTTGGCATCCTCGATCAGCCGCGGACCAAGCTGATCGCGCAGCGTGCGGCCGCGCACTTCGATCACGTGGCCCTCCGGCAGATCGCCGAGCTGGAACGGGCCGTAGGAAATACGGATGAGACGGTTCACATCGAGGCCGAGCGCACCGAGCACGTTCTTGATTTCGCGGTTCTTGCCTTCGCGAAGACCCATGGTGATCCAGACGTTGGAACCCTGTGTGCGGTCGAGCGTCGCCTCGATCGAGCCGTAGAGCACGCCGTCGACGGCGATGCCGTCCTTCAACTTGTCGAGCGCTTCCTGATCGATCTCGCCGTGGGCGCGCACCCGGTAGCGGCGCAGCCACCCGGTGGTCGGCAGCTCGAGGGCGCGCGCAAGCCCGCCGTCATTGGTAAGCAGAAGCAAACCTTCCGTATTGATATCGAGGCGGCCGATCGACATGACACGGGGCAGCTCTTCCGGAAGCTTGTCGAAAACGGTCGCGCGGCCTTCCGGGTCGGAGTTAGTGGTCACCAGGCCGGCAGGCTTGTGATAGAGCCACAGGCGGGTGCGCTCGATGCCGCGGATCGGAACGCCATCGACCTCGATCTTGTCGGCAAGCGTGACGTTGACGACCGGCGTATCGAGAATCTTGCCGTTCAGCGTGACGCGGCCTTCCATGATCATGCGCTCAATGTCGCGGCGCGAGGCAACGCCTGCGCGCGCCATGACCTTGGAGATGCGTTCCGCCTTGGCCTCGCCTTCGGCCTCGGTGGCTGCAGCCGTCGGCGCAGCGCTCCTTGCCGGCTTGCCTTCATTTTTCGGCCGCGCATCGCGCGCGGGGGGCTTGCCACCCGGCCGTTTTGGCTTGTCTTTGAATGTCATTTGTTGTTTGCCTGCCTTTTGGGGCCTGTCTATCAGGTCGCGCCCCTGCGGTTAAGTAGGAAATTGCCGGATCGTGAAGACAAATCAGTTTATGGAAATGGCACTCGAGGAGGCGCTGGCAGCGGGCGAGCGCGGCGAAGTGCCCATCGGCGCCGTTGTGGTCTTAGAAGATAGGGTGATCGGACGCTCCGGCAACCGGACGCGAGAGCTCAACGACGTGACCGCCCATGCTGAGGTTGCGGCCATTCGTATGGCCTGCGAGGCGCTGGGACAGGAGCGCCTGACCGGCGCCGATCTCTATGTGTCGCTGGAACCCTGCACGATGTGCGCCGCCGCCATTTCCTTCGCGCGTATCCGCAGGCTGTACTACGGCGCGGAAGACCCGAAGGGCGGCGCGGTCGATAACGGCGTGAGGTTCTACGCGCAGCCCACATGCCACCACGCCCCGGAGGTCTATTCCGGTTTGAACGAAGTTCGATCGGCTGATCTTCTCAAGAAATTCTTTCAGGAAAAGCGAGATATCTGATCCCGCCCCGCAGGCGGCTGCTACTGAAGGAAGTTCCACCATTTCTTGCCGGTACCGGCAACAGCGGCATCCTTCTTGCGCTGCTTATCCTTCTTCGTCTCGGGTTCGCCGAGATCCTCAAGCTTGGCCGGGTCGTCGACCTGACGATATTCCGTCGGCGGATCGGAGATGAAGCGGCGCTGATCGATATAAGCACCCTTCTGCAGGGCACGGGCTTCGCGATAGGCCTTGGTCTGGGCTTCCGTCGTCGGGCGGCCGCCTTCGACGCCATTCTTGGCAAGCGGCGAGACGTAGGTGGATTTATCGCTATTGTCATCCGCCTCCTTGACGAGGCGTGCACGGGTTTCTTCCGGCGACTCGACCCACTGCGGATTGCCCGCAGTGGCGATCGACTGCTGCGGCTCGACAAGCGTTTCCCCGGAAGCCTGTGCCGGCATGACCAGCGTCGGGCGCGGCGTGTACTTTACGCCCTTGTTCTTGGGCTCGCGAGGCGCAATAGACACTGCCTGACCGAGATCGTCGCCGAGCTGTGCCATTGCGGTCGTGCCGGTGCCATAGGTCGGGCTCGTGCAGCCCGAAGTCATCGAGCTCGCCGCCACAACAACTGTCAGGCAAGCGCCTACATGGAACCAACGCGTCGCTAACATGAAAACCTTTCCAGCCATGCCGGTGCAATCATCGCCCTACCGGAATGTCCCCCTGACGTAAAATTCCGGCCATTTTCAGGCAGCTTCTACCGGATGAACTGCAAAATAGCAATTCATCCGGTAGTTTTCCTCTGCTTTACAATCCGAGCTCGCGAAGTGCAGCGGCGTCGCGTGCCGATACATCCGGATGGTTCGGATCGGACCCGACATCCTTGGTGATGCGCCAGGAGCGGGCGCATTTGGTGCCTTCGGCAAGTTTCGGCTCGACGCTGACACCGGGAACTTCCGGCAGACGGAAAGCCTCCGCCGGACCTTCGCCGCCGACAACAGCGATATCCGAGGTGATGCAGATTTCCGCGAAATCCAGCCCGTCGAGCGCGGCGCGGAGCGCACCGTCCGTGACGTGCACGACCGGGGCCGCCTCCAGCGACGAGCCGATGCGCTTGTCCTTGCGCTCGATTTCGAGAGCGCCGGTGACGACCGAGCGGATGGCGCGGACCTTCTTCCACTTCTCGGCGAGCGCCTCGTTCTTCCATTCGGCCGGGATTGCCGGGAATTGTTCGAGATGAACCGACACGGCGGAAGGATCGCGCGAAAGCCAAGCCTCCTCCGTGGTGAAGGGCAGCATCGGCGCAAGCCACGTCACCATGCAATCGAAGATCGTGCGGATGACATGCAGGCTTGCACGGCGGCGCAGGCTGGACGGCGCATCACAGTAAAGCGCATCCTTGCGGACGTCGAAATAGAAGGCCGAGAGCTCGACATTGGCAAAGTCGATGAGCGCGCGGGCGATCTTCTTGAACTCGAAGGCGTCGTAGGCTTCGCGCACAAGCTGATCGAGTTCTACCAGACGATGGAGCATGAGCTGCTCAAGCTCCGGCAGATCGCCAAGCGCGATGACCTCGCCCTTGTCGTGCGCCAGTGTGCCGAGCATCCAGCGGATCGTGTTGCGCAGCTTGCGATAGGCGTCGATGTTCGTCTGGATGATCGCCTTGCCGAGACGCTGGTCTTCCCAGTAGTCGGTGGTCATGACCCAGAGCCGCAGGATGTCGGCGCCGGCGTCTTTCATGACTTCCTGCGGGGTGACGGTGTTGCCCTTGGACTTCGACATCTTCTCGCCCTTCTCATCCATGGTGAACCCATGGGTGACAACGGCGTCGTAGGGCGCGCGGCCGCGGGTGGCGCAGCTTTCCAGAAGCGAGGAATGGAACCAGCCACGATGCTGATCCGAGCCTTCGAGATAGACGTCGGCCGGCCACTTGAGGTCCGGGCGATCCTCGAGCGTGAAGGTGTGCGTGGAGCCAGAATCGAACCAGACGTCGAGGATATCCATGACCTGCGTCCAGGGCTCGTTGGCCTTCGCGCCAAGGAAGCGCTCGCGAGCGCCTTCGGCGAACCAGGCATCGGCGCCTTCCTTCTCGAAGGCTTCGAGGATGCGGGCGTTCACCGCCTCGTCCTGCAGGATGCCGCCCTCCTCATCGACGAAGAGGCAGATCGGCACGCCCCAGGCACGCTGGCGCGACAGGACCCAATCCGGACGCTGTTCGATCATCGCGCGCAGGCGGTTCTGGCCGGCGCCGGGCACGAAGCGGGTTGCGTCGATGGCGCTCAGCGCGCGCGAGCGCAGCGTGGTGCCGTCGCCGAGTTCCTTGTCCATATAGACGAACCACTGCGGCGTGTTGCGGAAGATGACCGGCTTCTTCGACCGCCAGGAGTGCGGATAGGAATGCTTCAGGCGACCGCGCGCAAACAGCGCATGGCGGGCGATCAGCGCCTTGATGACCCGTTCATTGGCGTCACCCTTCTTGCCCTTGTCATCGATGACGCGTGCCGCCCCACCCTCGGCGTCCGGACCGAAGCCGGGAGCGTCAAGGGTAAAGAATCCTGCGTCATCCACAGGGAACGGGATCGTCGAGGAGATGCCGCGCGCTTCGAGCGCCCGGGCGTTGTCCATCCAGGCGTCGAAGTCTTCGCGGCCATGGCTAGGCGCTGTATGGACGAAACCGGTGCCGGCATCATCGGTCACATGATCGCCATCGAGCAGCGGCACCTGGAAATGGTAGCCGCCGCCGAGGCCGTGCAGCGGATGGGCGCAGGTGATGGCGGCAAGTTCCGCCGCTTCCACGTCGCGAACATGTTTAAACGTCACCTTCGCCTTCGCGGCAGATTCCTCTGCCAGACGCTTGGCAAAGATCAACTTCTCGCCGGGTTGCGGACCGAAATCATTCTCCGCCGATGCAACCTCGTAGAGGCCGTAGCCATAGCGCGAGGAATAGGCGATCGCGCGGTTGCCCGGGATCGTCCATGGCGTCGTCGTCCAGATGACCACAAAGGCGCCTGCAAGAGATTCCGGGCCTTCCACGACCGGAAACTTCACCCAGATCATATCGCTTTCGACATCGGCATATTCGACTTCGGCTTCCGCAAGCGCGGTGCGCTCGACCACCGACCACATGATCGGCTTGGAGCCCCGGTAGAGCTGACCGCTCGTCGCGATCTTGAGGAGCTCGCCGGCAATGCGGGCCTCGGCATGGAAATTCATCGTCGTGTAGGGATTGTCGAAGTCGCCCTCGATGCCGAGGCGCTTGAACTCCTCGGACTGGATCTTGATCCAGCCGGCGGCGAATTCGCGGCACTCCTGACGGAATTCGTTGACCGGAACCTCGTCCTTGTTCTTGCCCTTCTCGCGGTACTTCTCCTCGATCTTCCATTCGATCGGAAGACCGTGGCAGTCCCAGCCGGGGACGTAGTTGGCATCACGGCCACGCATCTGGAACGAGCGGTTGATGACGTCCTTGAGGATCTTGTTCAGCGCGTGGCCGATGTGGATGTTGCCGTTGGCATAGGGCGGGCCGTCGTGGAGGACGAACTTCTCCCGGCCGGCGGCGGAGGCGCGCAGTTTCTTGTAAAGGCCCATCTCCTGCCAGCGGGCAACGGTTTCCGGCTCCTTCTGCGGCAGGCCGGCGCGCATCGGGAAGTCAGTCTCGGGCAGATAGAGGGTCTTCGAGTAGTCGATCTTTTCGGCTGTATCGGTCATGTTCAGCAATCGTTTCTGAGCGCCTTTTAGGCGCAACGGCTTCTAAATGTCTGGTGACGGAAGCGCTCGTTCACCCAAGCGCCAAAAACCCGGACCTTCCGGTCGCTTAGCGCGCGCGGAAGGCCGGGCCGATAATTCGCATCGCGCTCGGCAGCCGGACTTTGTTCATCGCGCCGGTTCATAGGCGCTTTTGCCGGGAAAAGGAAGAGGATTTTGCACTCGGCAGGCAATCACGAGCCGAGGTTAAATTGCCTGCCCGGCAGAATAATTTCGTGACACTGTCGAAATGACCGCAGCTCGAACGTCTTTAGGTTGCGGGCGTATGGAGGACACCAGGCGCCCTGATCAAACGTATCCCTGAGGAGTGAGGTGGATATGAGCAGTTCCTACCGTTGGGTCATCGTCGCCGCGGGCGCCCTGATGACGTGCGTTGCGCTCGGCGCGATGTTCTCTCTTGCCATTTTCCAGGTACCGATCGCCACCGAAACCGGCTGGTCGCACACCGGTATCGCCAGCGCCATGACACTCAATTTCGTCGTCATGGGCATTGGCGGCTTCATGTGGGGAGCGATCAGCGATCGCTTCGGCCCCCGCATCGTCGTGCTGATCGGCGCAGCGCTGCTCGGGCTTGCGCTCGTTCTTGCCAGCCGCGCCGGATCGCTCATCCAGTTCCAGCTGACCTATGGCATCGTCGTCGGACTTTCCGCCAGCGCCTTCTTCGCGCCGATGATCGCGGCGACGACCGCATGGTTCGACGAGAACCGCGGGCTCGCTGTTTCGCTCGTCTCGGCCGGAATGGGCGTCGCACCCATGACGATCTCGCCGCTCGCCCGTGCGCTGATCTCGGCCTATGACTGGCGTACTGCGATGCTGATCATCGGCGTCGGCGCATGGATGCTTCTGATACCTGCAGCGCTCCTCGTCCGCCGCGCACCCGTAACAGCCGGCGAAGCCGGGGCGTCCATGCTGGCGGACGGCGAACGGCCAGCGCTTGGCAAGATCTTCCGCTCGCCGCAGTTCATCGTTCTCGGCGGCACCTTCTTCGCCTGCTGCGCGGCGCATTCCGGCCCGATTTTCCATATGGTAAGCTACGCCACCATTTGCGGCGTGGCGCCGATGGCGGCCGTCAGCATCTATAGCGTGGAAGGACTTGCGGGCCTTGGCGGACGGCTTCTTTATGGCAGCCTCGCCGACAGGCTCGGGGTGAAACCGGTGCTCGTCGCCGGGCTGCTGGTGCAGGCGGCGGCGCTCGCCACCTATCTCGCCGTCAGCGAACTCGGCCAGTTCTATGCGCTCGCCGTCATCTTCGGCAGCGCCTATGGCGGCGTGATGCCGCTCTATGCCATCCTTGCGCGCGAATATTTCGGCCCGCGCGTCATCGGCACGGTGTTCGGCGCCGCGACGATGCTTTCCAGCATCGGCATGGCCTTCGGACCGTTGGCCGGCGGCTGGATCTTGGACACCTACGGCAACTATTCCTGGCTGTTCATCGGCTCGGCGCTGGTCGGGCTTGGGGCCGCGGGGATTGCCTTGGCATTCCCGCCGTTCCGCGGCGAGAATGCCCAGGCTGCGTTGGGAACGTCGTGACCGTGGACGGTGCTAGCTGAAGCAGAGTTTCCGGTCGAGCTCGCCGAGCGGCTTGACGCCCGCAAGCAGCGCCCTCGCCTCCTGCTCGTCGCGCTTCATCTGCTCGATGAGGGCTTCCAGGCCATCGAACTTCAACTCGGGCCGCAGATAGCCGAAGAGGGAGACGGAACAGGTCCGGCCATAAAGATCGCCGCTGAAATCGAAAAGATAGGTCTCGAGCAGCGTCGCGCCGTTTTCGGTCACCGTCGGTCGTCGGCCATAGCTGGCGACGGCATCGTAGAGCGTGCCGTCGTCCAGGCGGAAGCGAACGGCGTAGATGCCGGCTGCAAGTTCGGCCTCTGGCGGAAGCTGCATGTTGGCCGTCGGAAAGCCGAGCTGCCGGCCGAGCTTTTCCCCGCCAATCACCTCGGCCTCGACCGTGTAGTGATAGCCGAGCTGAGCGGCCGCCTCACTGACGTCGCCTTCCTTCAGCAGCTCGCGGATGCGGCTCGAGGAGACAACCTCGGCATTCTCGTCGCGGAAGGCGTCGATCAGGGTGACGCCGAAGCCGTATTTGTGGCCGGCATCCATCAGGAAGGCCGGGCCGCCCTCGCGGTTCTTGCCGAAATGGAAATTGAAACCGGTGACGACTTCGGACGCGCCGAGCCAATCCCGGAGGATGCCGTGAACGAACTCGTCAGGCGAGCGCTGCGAAAACTCACGATCGAAGGGGTATTCGATGACGGCATTGAAGCCGATCGCCTCGAGGATACGTGCCTTCAAAGGGGCTGGCGTAAGGCGAAAAACCGGCGTTTGTGGCTTGAAGACCGTTCGCGGATGGGGTTCGAACGTCAGCACGAGCGCGGGGATGCCCCGCTCTTTCGAGATTTCCAGCGCGCGATTCAGCACCGATTGATGGCCGCGATGCACGCCGTCGAAATTGCCAATGGCAATCACCCCGCCTTTCAAGCGGGCGGGCAAGGGTTCGCGGGTTTCGTTGCGGTGGAAGACGGTCATCGGCGGGCTCTTCTTAAGCGAGGCGCGGCATCCACCACTTCGGCGTTGCCCTCTCGCGCTCGAGGAAGGCGTGCAGGATCGCCTCGTCGGGCTCCCCGTTCAGCGTGTATTCCTTGGCATGAATGCCGCCGCTGATATACAGAAGATCGAGGCCGTAATCGAGAGCCCCGCGCACATCCGTCGGCATACCGTCGCCGATCGCGAGAATACGGCTCTTCGGGAAATCGCCGTGGGCCTCGCGCGCAGCCGCAAGCACGGCGTCATAGATCGGCGTGTGCGGCTTGCCGGCGATGCGCGTTTCGCCGCCGAGTTGGTGGTAGTAAGCGGCCATCGCACCGGCGCACGGGATGATGCGGTGTCCGCGCTCGACAACGAGGTCCGGATTGGCGCAGATCATCGGCACGTTGCGTGCCTGAAAATCCTTCAGCATCTCCGTATAGTCTTCCGGCTTTTCCGTCTCGTCGTCGAAGAAGCCGGTGCAGACGAGCGATTCAGCCTCCTTGGCATCGACGCGCTCGACGCCGAGGCCCTCGACGATTGCACGGTCGCGTTCAGGACCGAGCAGGAAGACCTTCTTCGGGCCTTCGGCAATCAGGCCGCGCGTGACGTCGCCAGAGGTGACGATCCGATCATAGGCGCCGTCCTGTATGCCGATCTGGCGCAGCTGGTCGACCACCTGCGGCGCGAGCCGCGGCGAATTGGTGATGAGCACGACGGTGAGCCCCTCGGCGCGCGCCGCTTCGAGAGCCGCCGCAGCCTTCGGGAAAGGGTCGATCCCATTGTGCAGCACACCCCAGACGTCGCAGAACACGGCGTCATACTGGCTGGTGATCTCCGCAAAACTCTCAATCCGCTTGGCCATTCGATTTCCCGATTGCTTTTCAGTCAGGCGTGACATCGCAAAGGCATGCCGCGATGGCAAGGATTTTCGGCCGATCCTTTAGCAAAAACCTGAAGCGGCCTCCACCGGCCGGGCTGCGGCATAGATTCCGCAATCGTCTGGGACATTTCTCGCGCTCTTCACAATTCCGGCGCAAAAATCCGTGATGGGTCTTCTTGACTCCTTCTGGAGCCATCCCTAAATGCTCGCCGCTAGCACTCCTCACTGGAGAGTGCTAACACTCATCGATGTGGGCCTTCCCGGTCCGCGAATGTCATTTGATCGAGGGATTAGACAATGGCAAGCACCAATTTCCGCCCCCTTCACGATCGCGTCGTTGTTCGCCGCGTTGAGTCCGAAGAAAAGACCAAGGGTGGCATTATCATCCCGGACACCGCCAAGGAAAAGCCGCAGGAAGGCGAAATCGTCGCCGTCGGTTCCGGCGCTCGTGACGAGTCCGGCAAGGTCGTCGCTCTCGACGTCAAGGCTGGCGATCGCGTTCTGTTCGGCAAGTGGTCGGGCACCGAAGTCAAGATCAACGGCGAAGACCTTCTGATTATGAAGGAAGCCGACATCATGGGCATCATCGGCTGATCAGCCGGTTATCCCGTCCAGAATATCGCTGACACCCTTTTCAGGAGTTCTCAAAATGGCAGCTAAAGAAATCAAGTTCGGCCGCACCGCGCGCGAAAAGATGCTGCGCGGCGTCGACGTTCTCGCTGACGCAGTGAAGGTAACGCTCGGCCCGAAGGGTCGTAACGTCATCATCGACAAGTCCTTCGGCGCTCCGCGCATCACCAAGGACGGCGTATCGGTCGCCAAGGAAATCGAACTTGAAGACAAGTTCGAAAACATGGGCGCCCAGATGGTCCGCGAAGTTGCTTCGAAGACCAACGACATCGCCGGTGACGGCACCACGACTGCTACCGTTCTCGCCCAGGCCATCGTTCGCGAAGGCGGCAAGGCCGTAGCAGCCGGCATGAACCCGATGGATCTGAAGCGCGGCATCGACCTCGCTGTTGCTGAAGTCGTCAAGGATCTCCAGGCCAAGGCCAAGAAGATCAACACTTCGGAAGAAGTCGCACAGGTCGGCACGATCTCCGCAAACGGCGAAAAGCAGATCGGTCTCGATATTGCTGAAGCCATGCAGAAGGTCGGCAACGAAGGTGTCATCACCGTCGAAGAAGCCAAGACCGCTGAAACCGAACTCGAAGTCGTCGAAGGCATGCAGTTCGACCGCGGCTACCTGTCGCCCTACTTCGTGACCAACCCGGAAAAGATGATCGCCGACCTCGAAGACGCCTTCATCCTCCTGCACGAAAAGAAGCTTTCGAACCTCCAGGCTATGCTCCCGGTTCTCGAAGCCGTCGTTCAGACCGGCAAGCCGCTCCTCATCATCGCTGAAGATGTCGAAGGCGAAGCTCTTGCTACGCTCGTCGTCAACAAGCTGCGTGGTGGTCTCAAGATCGCTGCCGTCAAGGCTCCGGGCTTCGGCGATCGCCGCAAGGCCATGCTGGAAGACATCGCCATCCTGACGGGCGGCACTGTCATCTCCGAAGACCTCGGCATCAAGCTCGAAAACGTTACGCTCGACATGCTCGGCCGTTCCAAGAAGGTTTCGATCTCCAAGGAAAACACCACGATCGTTGACGGTGCCGGCGCAAAGTCCGACATCGAAGGCCGCGTTGGTCAGATCAAGGCTCAGATCGAAGAAACCACTTCCGACTACGACCGCGAGAAGCTGCAGGAACGTCTTGCCAAGCTCGCTGGCGGCGTTGCCGTGATCCGCGTCGGCGGCTCGACGGAAGTCGAAGTCAAGGAAAAGAAGGACCGCATCGACGACGCTCTCAACGCGACGCGCGCTGCCGTTCAGGAAGGCATCGTACCGGGCGGCGGCGTTGCCCTGCTTCGTTCGTCCACGAAGATCACCGCAAAGGGTGAGAACCAGGACCAGGAAGCCGGCATCAACATCGTTCGCAAGGCACTTCAGTCGCTGGTTCGCCAGATCGCTGAAAACGCTGGTGACGAAGCCTCGATCGTTGTCGGCAAGATCCTCGACAAGAACGAAGACAACTACGGCTACAACGCTCAGACCGGCGAATACGGCGATCTGATCGCTCTCGGCATCGTCGACCCGGTCAAGGTTGTTCGCACCGCTCTGCAGAACGCAGCTTCGGTTGCTTCGCTGCTGATCACCACCGAAGCCATGATTGCCGAAGCTCCTAAGAAGGACGGCGGCGCTGCTGGCGGCATGCCGGGCGGCATGGGCGGCATGGGCGGCATGGACATGATGTGATAGGCGAAAGCCTGCACATCTGAGCCATCCGGTTCAGTTCAGGAAGGGCGGTCCTCGGGCCGCCCTTTTTGTTTGCCGGCGAGCGATTCGACCATCTGACAAAGCCGATGTATTTCCGATGGTGAAACGTTTAAGCGAGAGGGGCGAAGGTACTAGCCGAGATCGAGGCTTTCGCGAAACTTGCTTTTCTTGTTTATTTTATGCGTTACTTATACTTGTAGCGAAAGTCGTATTTCAGCCTAGAAGTAAGAATTTTTAAAAGGTGGAACCGTTTACACGTGATCCGGACCGCAAAATTCTACCGGATTTTAACAGTTTTTGGTGCGGAAAGCGCCGTCAATGCATCAGCCGGCCTTCAGTACATCACGGAAAAAACATTTGCCGAGCGCACAAAACTGCATATAAATCCGCGCTGCAATTTTGAACGCATAAGAATACTTTTTCCCCCGCCAGCAAAAGCAATTCCGGCAAAGTCGGCCAGGTGCCTTCCAAGCCAAGATTTCGAGTAAAGCATTGTAGTAGAGCGCTGCCGGCAAGCCGCGCTTTGAACGCCCGGACATGAAGGACGGCGCAGCATGAGGATGTTTCGTCAGACTGCACGAGAGCGCGGATAGAACTGCGTCCGACCCGGGAAAGCCCTTGTTTAAGATCGCCAAAGCAACCGCTACCGCCCCCCGCATGCATGACTCACTGGATCTGCCGCATCACGATCAGGAGATGCTTGCGCAGTTCTCCGTCTCCGAGGCCTGGACCGGCGACTTTTCGACGGGCATTATCCGTCTCGGCGAGTGGAGCAGTATGCTGCATGGCCTTTCAACACAGGAATGCGGTCTTCTGAGCCTGTTGCGCTGCTATGATCCGAAAGATCGCGCCCATATCCTCACCCTATTCGAGCAAGCTGCGACGCTTTCGTCATCCTTCTGCTTCTCCACGACAATCCTGATGCCGAACGGTTTGCGGCAGCCGGTTTTCTGCATGGGTGCATCGAGCGGACTCGAGGCGCAGTTCAGCGGCAGCATGGCAGGCGTCTTCCTCTTCCCGCGGTTCAAGCTGGAACAAGGACATCAGATCGCCACCCGGCAATAGGCAGAAGCTTAAAAAGGCCGGTCCTGAGACCGGCCTCTTTTGTTTGCGCCGATTACTCCGGCTTGACGGGAATGTTCAGGCCCTTTTCGCTTGCCGGGCGAGCAATGCAGCGCTCGAGCCACGCCATGACGGAGGGGAACTTTGCGTAGTCCAGGACCTCCCTGCCGCCGTAGAAGATATCGGCGCCACGGATCCATGGGAATGTTGTGATGTCCGCGATCGTGTAGGTGTCGCCCATGATCCATTGACGTCCCTGCAGACGTGCCTCTAGCACGCTGAGCAGCCGCTTGGCTTCGTCCCGATAGCGCTCCACCGGATAGGAATTGTTGGCGACCTTCTCGGCCGCGAATTTGTAGAAGTGGCCGAATTGGCCGAGCATCGGGCCGATCCCGGCCATCTGGAAGAATACCCACTGAATGGTCTCGTAGCGCCCTACGGCATCCGCCGGTATGAGCTTGCCGGTCTTTTCCGCGAGATAGAGAAGGATCGCGCCGGATTCGAAGAGGCCAATCGGCTTGCCGTCAGGGCCGTTCGGATCGATAATCGCGGGGATACGGCCGTTCGGATTGAGCGAGATGAATTCGGGAGACTTCTGCTCGTTCGTAGCGAAGGAAATATAATGCGGCTCGTATGGTAGGCCGAGCTCTTCCAGCGCGACCGACACCTTCACGCCATTCGGCGTTTGCAACGAATAAAGCTGGATGACGTCGGGGTTCTTTGCCGGCCAGCGCTTGGTGATCGGGAAGCTTGAAAGGTCTGCCATTGGAATCTCCTTGGGGGATGGGAAGCAGACCATAGAAGAGCAGCTACCGCGAACACAAGCCACGCTGCGTGAGCGGTCGTTTCAAAATATTGAACAAACCGTCCGCTTCTGTTTATCTTTTCAGCTACGTCAAAATGAGCGAGTAGAAGGGGCAACGAGGTTCAGAAAGTGCCGGGGGCACAGGGACCTCCAGAGCAATCCAAACGGAGATCACGTCCATGTCGAATACCAGCAACGGCCTTATTCTTGTCGCCCGCATCCTCCTGTCCTTCATGTTTATCCTTGCTGGCTTCGGCAAGGTCACCGATCCGGCAGGCACTGCCGGCATGATCGCAGGCGCAGGCTTTCCTGCCGCAACGGCGCTGACCTATCTCGCAGGTCTCTTCGAACTGCTGACCGGCCTTGCCGTTCTCGTCGGCTTCCAGGTCCGCATCGTCGGCTGGTTGCTTGCGGCCTTCTCTATCTTCACTGCCATCTTCTTCCACCTGCCCTATGCCAGCGGCACCGAGCTGGTGAATATCCTCAACCAGATCATGGTCATGAAGAACTTCACGCTGGCCGGCGGTTACATCCTGCTCGCCACGGTCGGCGCAGGCGCCTACTCGATCGATGCCCGCCGCGGCGCATCTGCCGTCCGCGCATAAGCGAACAACCTCCCAAGCATAAGAAACCCGCCGTCGAAAGACGGCGGGTTTCTTCGTTTGGTCCTATGCTGAAATCAGAGGGCGCTTCGCACCGCTTCGATGATCCTTGCCAGCGACTGCTCGTCAGCGTGATTGTCCTTGCGGGCGCGCATGAGGCAGGCTTGCGAGCGCAGGATCACGCCGTCGTTCAGCACTCGCAGGTGGTTCGCCTTCAAGGTGGAGCCTGTCGAGGTGATATCGACGATAATGTCGGCCGAGCCGGACGCGGGAGCGCCTTCCGTCGCGCCAAGGCTTTCGACGATACGATAGAGCTGAATGCCGTGCTGGCTGGAGAAGAACTGCTGCGTCAGCCGCCAGTATTTGGTCGCGATGGTCAAGCGGCGGCCGTGGCGGGCGCGGAAGTCGGCGGCGACGTCTCCGAGATCGGCCATCGTATCGACGTCGAGCCATATTTCCGGAACGGCGACCACCACGTCAGCCTGCCCGAAACCGAGGCGGGCGCAGAATTCCACGCGCTTGTCTGCTTCAGCCAATCCTTCGCGTACGAGATCCTCGCCCGTCACACCGAAATCGATCGAGCCGTTGCCGAGTTCACGGGAGATTTCCGAGGCCGACAGGAAGGCGACATCGACGTCGTCCCATCCCTCGACGCGGCCGCGATAGGAGCGGTCGTTGCCGACGGCACTAATCTTCATGCCGGCGCGTTCGAAGATCGCCGAAGCGTCGTCCTTCATGCGGCCCTTGGAGGGCAGTGCGATGGTGATCGTCATGCCGCCGCCCTTTCCGTTTCGATGCGATCGAGCCAGAGCGAGAAGCCAACGGCCGGAATGCGATCCTTGGCGCCGAGCAGCGTCAAAAGCCTGTCGAAGCGCCCGCCGCCCACCAGAACGGCGGAAGAGCCTTCGATACCGACCTCGAAGACAAGGCCGGTATAGTAATCGAGCGGGCGCCCGAAGGCGGCGCGATAGTCGATGGACGACAGATCGATGCCGGAGTTCCCAAGGGCCGCCACCCGGCCATCGAAACGCGAAAGGGCGTTACCGAGCCTCAAACCGGCGGCATCGGCAAAGCCGGCGAGCGCGGCAGACGCGTTTATGAGCGGCACCCTGAGGGACAGGAACTCCTCGAGCACGCGGAAGGCCGCGTCGTCGAGGCGCGTTTCCGACAGGATCAGCTTCTCCTTCAGGCGGCGTGCGATCTCGGCCGGCGAGCGGCTTGCATTCGAGGAATAGCCGGTCGCCTGCATCGTCGTGTCGATGTGGGCGATGAGCGCCGCCTCATCTCCGGTCGCGATCAGCCGGGCGATATCGTCGTCGAGGCCGGTCACGAACTGCGGGCTGACGAGGCTCGCAAGCAGCGCCTCAAGCTGCGTCATGTTGCCGAAGGCGTGGATCAACCGCTTCTGCCAGCCGAGCGGCAGGCCGAGCGCCTGAACGACGGCTTCGAAGACCGCCTGATCGCCAAGCGTTACCGAGAAGCGCTTGCCGGGGAGAAGCCGCGTCAGGATGGCGGTCGCATCGCCGATGGCGCGGGCGTCAGCGCTGGCGATATTGATGTCGCCGAGATCTTCAATGCCAGCCTGGTAGAATTCGTTGCCGCCCTCACGGCGCTGGCGGAAAACCTCGCCGAGATAGGAATAGCGCTTGGGCGTGCCGGTGGCCGTTTCGATGTGGCGAATGCAGACGGGAATGGTGAATTCCGGGCGCAGGCACAGGCTCGCGCCGGTCTCGCTTTCCGTCATGAAGATGCGGCGGCGGAGGTCTTCGCCGGCGATGTCGAGAAAAGGCTCGGCCGGCTGGATTACCGGCGTGTCGATCCGCGCCGTCTTTCGGGCGGCGAATTCGTCCAGAAGGTCGTCGGCGAAATCGGGGAGGTTGATCAGGGGCATGTCAGCCCGCCCTCGCGCGATCTTCCGCCTGCGCCGCCAGAATTTCCTTCACCTTGGCGACGAGATCGGTCTCGGCAACGGTCTCCTGTGCGACGCGGGCCTCGCGCCAGCTCGCATTGTCCTCGATCTCGCCGGAAAGGCGCTTGCCCTCGATCAGATCCTTGATCTGCACGACGCCCTCAGCGCGCTCGTCGCCGCCCTGAATGATCGCGATCGGGCAGCCGCGGCGGTCGGCATATTTCAGCTGGTTGCCGAATTTCTTCCAGTTGCCCTGGAACATCTCGGCGCGGATGCCGGCGGCACGCAGCTCCTGCGTCATGCGCTGATAGCGGCCCATGGCGTCCACATCGCCGTCCATGACGGTGACGAGCACCGGCTCGATGACGTCCTGCTGGCCGAGCTTGCCGAGGTTCTTCAGCGCCGTCATCAGCCGCGAAACGCCGATGGAGAAGCCGGTCGCCGGGACCGGCTGGCCCATGAAGCGGGACACAAGGCCATCATACCGCCCACCGCCACCGACAGATCCGAAGACGACCTTTTCGCCCTTCTCGTTGGTCACGTCGAAGGTAAGTTCGGCCTCGTAGACCGGGCCAGTGTAATATTCGAGACCGCGCACGACGGAAGGGTCGATGATGACACGACCATCGTCATAGCCTGCTGCCCTCAAAAGTGATGCGATTACCTTGAGTTCCCCGAGCCCATCAAAGAGAACTGCATTATTCTCTTCATTTGCACCGATCTGACGGGCCTGTGCATCAAGCCATTCAGGCGGATATTCGACGTCAATGCAATCGAACCAGCGGCTTGGATTGCGACCGTGCCGCTCAGCGAACTCAGCATCAGATATGCGTCGTCCTTCGGCCGCAATTCCGATTCGAGCTTGAACTTCTAGCAATCCGACTAGGAACTCGATGTGAGGCTGCTCAAGACCTGCCCCCTTGGTGAAATCGCCGGATTCGTCTTTACGTCCCGGACCGAGCAAAAGTCTGACCCCATCAGCGCCAAACTTGTCAAACTTATCAATCGCACGCAGCACGTTGAGCCGCCGCAATGCATTCTCGTCACCGCCAAGGCCGATCGCCTCCAGCACGCCGTCCAGAACCTTTCGGTTATTCACCCGGATAACGTAATCGCCGCGCTTGATGCCGAGGGCTTCCAGCGTATCGGCCATCATCATGCACATTTCCGCATCGGCCTGGACGCCCGGCGCACCGACGGTATCGGCGTCGAACTGCATGAACTGGCGGAAGCGGCCCGGACCGGGCTTTTCGTTCCGGAACACATAGCCGGCGCGATAGGTACGGTAGGGAAGCTGGATCTCGTTGAAGTTTTCCGCGACATGGCGGGCGAGCGGCGCCGTCAGGTCGTAGCGCAGGCTCATCCACTGGTCGTCGTCGTCCTGCAGCGAGAAGACGCCTTCGTTCGGGCGGTCGCTGTCGGGCAGGAACTTGCCAAGCGCATCGGTATATTCGAGGAGCGGCGTTTCGACCGGATCGAAACCATAATGCTCATAGACTTCGCGAATCTTCGCGGTCATCTCGTTGACGGCGCGGATATCCGCCGCCGAACGGTCGACGAAGCCGCGCGGCAGGCGAGCCTTGAGCTTTTGTGGTTTCTTCTGCTTGTCGTTCATTTCCAACGCATTCCGCTCAATCGTGACAGTGGCGATTTCCTAGCGGATTGGGCCGGTAGCGGCAAGGGCGAAGGGGCCTTGAAGTGAACCGCAGAATCAAAGATCGAACAAGCACAGCCCAAATTGCGGAACCAGCCATGATCGTCGAAGCCTTGCTCTATCTCGCAACCCTGCCCGTCACGGCCAAGCCGCACCGTAAGTTCGTCCGCTATTCGGTCAATCTCTGGTCCCGCGGCAGGCGCTGCAGCAGGCAGTGGGCGGAGCATGAAGAGAAGAGCCAGTCGGCCATGCTTGCGGCGGCCTCCGGCCTTCGGCAGAAGCGGACGGTGGTCGTCTTGGGATCAGGACTCCTGCGCGACGTGCCGATCGAAGCGCTTTCCAAATCCTTCGACACGGTCGTCCTCGTCGATCTTGTGCACCTCGCCTCCGTCCGCTTCCGGCTGAAGGCAAAGGGATACCGGAACGTTCGCCTCATCGAGCGCGACCTTTCCGGCTACGATGCGTTGCGGGAAACGGGTTCGGCGGAGCCGCTCGGCTTCCTTCGCGGTGTGCCCTATCTCGATCTCGTCATTTCCGCCAACCTGCTTTCCCAGATCGGCCGCGGCGTCAAGCGGCGCTTCGAGGCCGAGCAGGACGGGGCGATGCCCCGGGATACCGTGCAGCGCCTGATTGCCGCGCACATCGAGGGCCTTCAGATCCAGCCCTGCGCTACCTGTCTCGTCACTGACACTTCCTACGCGGTGATCGACCGGAACGGAAAGACGCATGAGACCGCCGATTTGCTGCACGACGTCGCGCCGCCGGCTGACAAGACATCGTGGACATGGCCCGTCGCGCCACTTGGTGAGGAGAGCCGCGATTACCAGATCATCCACCAGGTGATTGCCGCTTATTGAGATGCATATTATGCTGGCTGCAATCCAGGATTTATTGTATCACTTTTAATATCGGATATCATTGCGGTGAAGATCGTTTGGGATGAGCCGAAGCGCCTCGCAAATCTCGATAAGCACGGATTGGATTTTGCCGATCTCGACCTGATGTTTTTCCTGTCCGCCGTTCTTCAACCCGCTCGCGGAGGCCGCATCATGGCGATCGGCAGATTTACGGACGGCACCATCGTGGTGATCTTCGCAAGACTGGGCGAAGAGGCTTTATCAGTGATTTCAATGCGCCCGGCCAAGGCAACGGAAAGGCGGCTACTGAATGACAGCAAAGAAAACTGAGTTGCAATCCGAATTCAAAGAAGGCCGCGGATACAGCAAGGAAGATTGGGACGCGGTCAGCGACAATCCCGAATGGACCGAGGAAGACTTCAAGAACGCGCGGCCCTTTGCCGAAGTCTTCCCGGAGCTTGCTGAAAGCATCCGCCGGGCGCGGGGCAGACCTGCTGTCGAAAAACCGAAGAGGCAGATTTCGCTGCGGCTCGATCCAGACGTGATCGACGCCTTCAAGGCGACCGGAAAAGGCTGGCAGGGACGGATCAACGAGGCGTTGCGAAAAGCAGCGAAGCTTTGAAAGCATTCTTATGAGCGGCCTTGGTTTTTGATGGCCATTCGCCTACCCTCCGCCCATGCGCTTCTTTGCCATCACAACGATGCTTTTCGGCTGGCTGTTTTACAGCGCGATGTCCGCACTGGCGGGTTGCCCCATGTGCGCGTCGATGCAGCAGCCCGTCATGGCCGAGATGCATCACGACATGGCGGGCATGGACATGTCGGCGCATACTAAGACGGACTTGCCCAAAAATCCCTGTGTAACCGGCGACACTGCGCATATGGCCTTCTGCACGGTCTGCGTAGTCGTGCCGCCAGCGCTTATGGTCGACACAAATGCGAAGCATATATTCGCTTATCCTTCGCCCGGCGCCGGGCAAGCGCTCGCCGATCATCGCATTGCCCCGCAACCGCCGCCTCCCCGGCTCGTCTGACGCAGTTTCTTCCATACCGATCGTGCGGCATCCGCCGCGCCTGTGAACCTATTGTCAGACAGAGGAAGGAAATCCCATGTCTTTGAAAATTCTCGCTTTCACCGCAGCTTTCGCGTTTGCCGTCCCGGCATTTGCCGAGGACATGCAGATGGACATGAGTAAGCCAATGGATATGATGAAGCCGATGGGCGACCACAGCCCTTCAAGCCATGCTTTCGCCAAAGCGAACGCCAAGATGCACAAGGATATGATGGTCGAGTTGACCGGCAACACCGACGTCGATTTCGTCCGCAGCATGATCCCGCACCATCAGGGTGCGATCGACATGGCGAAGATCGAGTTGCAATACGGCAAGGATCCGGAAATCCGCAAACTCGCCGAAGCGGTCATCAAGGCCCAGGAAGCGGAAATCGCCGAAATGAACACCTGGTTGAAAGCCCACGCGAAGTAAAGCCGTCAAGCAAGGAAACGCCGGTGCCTGACGCACCGGCGTTTCCGTTTTCAGTTCAGGCCTTCGGCTCGAAAGGTTCCGGGCGGCGGGCGGCGCCCTGGCGGGCAAGCATCCAGCCCGGATATTCCGGCGCCAGCGCGCTGACCTCGTCGAGTTTCTGCAGATCGCCGGCATCGAGCTTCAGCTGGACGGCGGCAAGGTTCTGATCGAGCTGATCGATGCGCTTCGCGCCAATGATGACGCTGGTGACGAACGGCTTGGCGAGAACATAGGCGAGTGCGACCGTTGCGACGCTGCTGCCGTGCTTTTCGGCAATCTCACGCATAACGGCAACGCAGGCCCAGGCCTTGTCCTTGTCCACCGGCGGAAAATCGAAGCTGGCGCGGCGGCCTTCGCCGTTGCCGGGCGCGCCCGGACCGTATTTGCCGGAGAGCAGGCCGCCGGCAAGCGGCGACCAGACCATCAGGCCGAGCTTCTCCTCATTCATCAGCGGCACGATATCGCGTTCGAGATCACGGCCGGCGATGGAGTAGTAGGCCTGGACGGTTTCGAAGCGGGCAAAGCCGCGGCGTTCGGAGATGCCGAGCGCCTTGGCGATCCGCCAGGCCTGCCAGTTCGAGACGCCGATATAGCGCACGAGACCGCGGGAGACGAGATCGTCGAGAGCGCGCAGCGTCTCGTCGATCGGCGTCACCGTAT
>NZ_JBNDHT010000102.1:0-25565 GCF_056755115.1 Rhizobium sp. SVR5-2C
AGAGCTCGCCTACTATCATGCCTATGTCGGCCACGGGACGGAAGCTTCGATCACGCTCGCCAAGATGATCCTGGACCGCGCACCGAAGAACATGTCCAAAGTCTATTTCGGGCTCGGCGGATCGGACGCAAACGAGACGAACGTCAAGCTCATCTGGTACTACAACAACATTCTCGGCAGGCCGGAGAAGAAGAAGATCATTTCGCGCTGGCGCGGCTATCATGGTTCCGGACTGATGACGGGATCATTGACCGGCCTGGAGCTCTTTCACAAGAAGTTCGACCTGCCGCTGGCGCAGGTGATCCATACCGAGGCCCCATACTATTACCGTCGTCCGGACGGCGCCATGAGCGAGGCGGATTTTTCGACATATTGCGCGGCGGAACTGGAAAAGTTGATCGAGCGCGAAGGCGCCGACACCATCGCAGCCTTCATCGGTGAGCCGGTCCTCGGCACGGGCGGTATTGTTCCCCCGCCGGCGGCATATTGGGATGCAATCCAGAAGGTGCTGCGCAAGCACGACATCCTGCTGATCGCCGACGAGGTCGTCACCGGTTTCGGCCGTCTCGGCACCATGTTCGGTTCCGACCACTACGGTATCGAAGCCGACATGATCACTATCGCCAAGGGCCTCACCTCGGCCTACGCCCCTCTTTCCAGCTCCGTCGTCTCACACAAGGTCTGGAAGGTTCTGGAACGGGGCACGGACGAGAATGGCGCGATCGGGCACGGCTGGACCTATTCGGCCCATCCGATCGGGGCTGCGGCAGGCGTCGCCAATCTGAAACTGATCGACGAACTCGGCCTCGTCGAAAATGCCGGCAAGACAGGCGCCTATTTCCTCAAGGCCATGAGGGAAGCACTCGGCGGCCATACCCATGTCGGCGAAGTGCGCGGCGAAGGCATGCTCTGCGCGATCGAATTCGTCGAGGATCGCGATGAGCGCCGCCTCTTCGATCCGGCGAAGAAGATCGGCCCTCAGGTCGCAGCCGCCCTACTCAAGCAGGGCGTAATCGGGCGGGCCATGCCCCAGGGCGATATTCTGGGCTTTGCCCCGCCGCTCTGCCTTACACCGGAAGAGGCCGACAAGGTCGTCGCAGCCGTGAAGGAAGCGGTCAAGGGTGTTCTGGGGTAAGCTGCGTCAGACCCCGTGCCGGCCTATAGCATGGGGTCCGAACTTCCGATGGAAGGCCTGTGACGCGCAGGGGTCCCTATGCTACGGGGCAATCTCTAGGAGTTTTTTTCGAGATCATAGATCTGTCCCGTCAACCATGCGGGCCAGTCGCGCTCGAAGAAGGACTTGGCGCTCTCATCGAATTTTCGGTTGGCGCGAGCCGCGATCTTGACGACGTCGCCTTGCCTGCGGACAACAATCTGCTCATCGCGATGGGCGTCGCGCTCTTTCCGGAAACGGTATTCCTCAAGCGCGCCAGAACTCGTCAACGGCACCGACTCGCCCTTCGTGTCGCAGATGGCCCGTGCTCCCCGGCTCCCTCCTCCGTTCCGGATGAAATGGTCGAGGGCCGACAGAACCGCCTCCGAAGCGAGTGCCATCTGCTGCCATTGGATCGCCCTACCCGCCTCGCCGGCGCGTTCGTAGGCGATCCCATTCTGCCGGATTTGGTCATTTAGGCTTCTCGCCGCCGCGAGTGCGGCGGAGACGCTCTCACCGTCGCAGATCAGGCCTGCCTTGTCGCTCATCCGAGCCTGGACCTCGGACCGGATTGACCTCACGGACAGGGAGCTGTCGGGCTTCACGACCGAAAGCACGTCTGAAAGAGCCGCGCCCGCGGGAATTCGTATGTCGGCGGCCGATGCGGTCTTTGCCTTGCCACTCGCCCCGATGTGCTCTGCGGCGCGCGTGCCGAAGACCTGACCCGCGTTGAGCGCGGCGCCGCCGGGGCGCGTCACCCCGTGCGTTCCCGCGGCCTCCCCGATCGCGTAGCAGCCCGCAAGGCTGCTACGGCCCCAGACGTCGACCATGATCCCGCCGTTCATGTGCTGGTTGTTGACGGCGAATTCGAGCGGTTCTGCGGCGATGTCGACCTTGTAGCGGCGGTACAGCTCGATCGCGAGCGGGTTCATGTGTCGTAGACGCTGGATCGGCGTATCCTGACCCGCGCCCGCGTTGCCAAGGTACCGCTTCACATCGTCGTCGAGCCGGCCAAGATCGAAAGGCAGGTCACCTGGAACAGGCAGGAGATTGCGATTGAAATCCATGAAGACGCGTCGGCCGGCGGCCGTCTCGCGATAGATCGCCAGGTCGACGAGGCTCGAGCCAAAATCCAGCATTCGCGTCGAGTGGAACGGCCATTGATAGCCTTTGCGGAAGATGTTCGACGCCATTTCCTGCGTGGTGCGATAGTATTTCGCGAGGAAATGATGCTCGGTTCCGTCGGCGTCAACCGAATAGATGTGAGGGATGGCCTGCACGTAGGTTCCGGAGAGATTCCACGGGAATCCTTCACGCCGCGTGCCGATACCGAACTGGCTTTCCGTCAAATTTACCAGCTCGATGCCTGCCTCGAGCGCGAGGCCCAGCGAACCGAAGCAACCGTTCGGATAGACGCTGTCGCGATAGAGCTCGCCCGGCCCGCCTGCCGCGAGCACGACTACCGGGGAGGCAAACAATGCAAGCCCGAGAGGATTCGCTTCGGTTCGATCGTTTACGCGAACCGCCAAGACACCTACCACGCGGCGTCCGTCGCCTTCGCCCTCCGTTAGGAGCTTGGCCGCTGTCGTATGGTTGTAGAACGGGATGTCGAGGCGGATCGCCTCCTCGGACAGAACCTTGACCATGAGACGGGACGTCCGTGGGCCGCAGCTCGTGGCTCGTCCCACCTCGTCGTGGTCGGTCTGATATCTCAGCGTGCCGCCGAGCGGGTCCTGCGGGAGCGGCAAGCCAAGGAATTGCAACGAGGCCATCATGCGTGCGGAACCAACCGCCTCGACATAGGCCGTGTCCTCGTCCATGGCGCCGCCCGCTCGGATGGCGCGGGCCATCGCCTTGAAATTGTCGCCCTGGTCGGCGGTGTTCCCCGTATGGAGGGTCTGCTTGTCCGAACCGGAACAGGCGGAAGTTCCTCCCCAGGCGCTCTGGCTCACGATGACGACGTCGTCGCCGCGACGCTTCATCTCGACCGCCGCCCGCAGTCCGGCGGCGCCGGATCCGACCACGACGCAACCGGCTCGATAGAGCGGCACATCGATCCCGCCGAGATTCACCGTTTCGGTGGCTGCGGCTTCCGGAAGAAGTTTCGGCATGTCGACGTCCGTGAGGGCGTCCAGGATGTGTTGAGGAACATCGATAGTCATGGATCTCTAGTCCTTGCTGGAAGGCCGTAAGTCGCAATGAGGCCGAGGACCACGGGCTGCCGCCGCCCATGGTCGATGATGGATTGGTCGCTACCAGGCGCCTTCGAACTTGGCTGGCCGCTTCTCGGTGAACGAGGCGACGCCCTCCCTGAGATCTCCTGTCTTCGCCGCCAGGATCGATCCGAGTGCCTCGACGGCGGAACCATTGTCCTCGCCGCTCGCCGACGCGATCATAAGCTTCACAATCTCGATTGCGGCGGGACCCCTCGTCGCGATCCGTTGAGCGTATTCTGTGGCAGCGCCCACGGCGTTGCCCGTCGACGTCACGGTGTCCACGATCCCAAGTTGCATGGCCTCGGCGGCGGTGAAGATTTCGCCACCAAGCGCCATCCGGCGTACGACCTGGGCCCCGAAGCGTTTGACGAGGCGCTGGGTCCCGGACCAGCCGGGAACCATGCCGAGACCCGTCTCCGGAAGTCCGATCTTGATCTGCTCTTCTGCTATACGGATGTCCGCCACGCCCGCCAGCTCCAGCCCTCCACCGAGCGCATGGCCGTTGAGGGCGGCGATCAGCGGGACGCGAAGGACCGCAAGCCTTTCGAAGACGCGATGTCCGTAACGGACCCAGTCGTGGCCGAACTTCTGCGGCTGCATGGCCCCCCAAGCCTTGATATCGCCGCCCGCGGAGAAGCCTTTTCCTTCTCCCGTCAGGATCGCCACGCGAACCTCGGGATTGGCATCCACGGTGTCGGCCGCTTCCGAGAGCGCCTTAAGCATGTCGAGGTCGAGAGCGTTCAGCTTCTCCGGTCGCGAGACCGTCAAGGTCGCGACGTGCGCCTCGATGTGAACCTTTACGGTGCCGCTCATTGACGTGCTCCTTCCAGAACGCGGGCGCCCCTTTCGGGCAGGGAGAGGCCGATATTCGCCTCTTTGAAGAGCTTCGCGTCCATGACCTTCAGATTATCGGAAACGATCAGCGGAAACTCCGACTGGTCGAGGATGTGGGTCTGCAGGTCGACGCCTAGCGCGATCTCGGTGAGGACGACACCCTCGGGCGTCAGCTTCATGACGCAGCGCTCCGTGACATAGGTGACGTCCTGGCCCTGCTCAACGGCGCGTCTACCCGAAAAAGTCACGTGCTCGACCTCGTTGACCAGCTTCTTCAGCTTGCCTTCCTTCTCGATCACAAGCTTGCCGTCGGCGATCCCGAGCTTTGCCCCTGCGTTGAACATGCCGGAGAAGACGATCTTCTTCGCCCGAGCGGTGATGTCCACGAACCCGCCCGCGCCGGCCGTCACATGCGGACGGAAGGAGAGCTTGGAGACGTTGACGGAGCCGTCCTTGCCAATCTCCAGGAAGGACAGGAGGGATGCGTCAAAGCCTGCACCCTGGAAATAGGTGAACTGATAGGGCGACGGCATGAAGGCGTCGGCATTCGAGGCACAACCGAAAGCAAAGTCGAGAAGCGGAACGCCGCCGACGGCACCCTGCTCGATCACCCATGTGACCTTGCCGTGCAGTCCCTCCTCGATAAGCACTCTTGGCACGTTCGCAGAAATGCCGAAGCCGAGGTTGACGCAGCTTCCCGCCTGCAGTTCCTGCGCCACGCGACGGGCGACGACCTTCTGGATGTTGAATTCGGGCACCCGGAACGTGTCGAGTGGCCGGAAGATCTCACCGGAAATGGCCGGATCGTAGAGCGTCTGGGTCGTCTGCTTCTGGTCGGGATCGACGACGACGTAGTCGACAAGCATGCCGGGGACGCGGACGTCGTGAGGCTTGAGACTGCCCTCGGCCGTGATGCGCTTGACCTGAGCGATGACGATGCCGCCATTGTTTCGTGCAGCGAGCGCCTGGTCGAGCCCGCCGAGATAGGCGCCCTCATGCTCGTATGTGAGGTTTCCGCGCTCGTCCGCCGTCGTCGCGCGAATGATCGCGACCTGAGGGGCGATGGCGGGGAAGTAGAGATATTCCTCGCCTTCGAATGCGATCTTCTTCACCACAGGCTCACCGGCCGCAGCCTCGTTCATTGCGCAGCCCTGTCGCGACGGATCGGCGAAGGTGTCGAGGCCGACCTTGGTGATCACGCCGGGACGCTTCGCGGCGGCTTCGCGATGCATGTCGAACAGAAGGCCGGATGGGATGTTATAGGCAGGAATCTCGTTGCCAGTGATCATCTGCCAGATGAGCGGAGGTTCGGCGCTGGAGGGGCCGGACGGATAGGACCCACCGATGATCTTGGCCAGCAGACCCTTCTTGGCGATGTGATCGACGCCCTTGATCCCGCTCATGTCGCCTGCCGCGATCGGATGCAGCGTCGTGAGGTTCCGAGGGTGTCCAGTGGCGTCGAACCGCTCGCCGATCGCCTTGAGCATGAGGTCCGGGCAGCCGAGGCCGCTTGACGACGAGACCGATACGATCGCGCCGTCGGGGATCAGTTCGGCGGCTTCGGCCGGGGATAGGTGCTTGCTCATATGGATAACTTTTCGTCCTGTTTGCATGGTTTCATACCTGGATAGCCGCGCGACGTTGAAACGACGCCTACGGCCTGTCCCCATCTGGGAGACGGAAGTCTGCCCTGTTAGGCGGCTGTTCGCCCGTTCTTCGCGCCGCAGCTCTCGCGGACGACAAGTCGGACCGCCGTCACGACGCTTTCCGGTTCGGTCTTGCCTGCGCTGATCTGCTTGAGGAGTAGCTGCGCGGCACGCCTGCCCATGGCCTGCGGATCGACGGAAATCGTGGTGAGTGCCGGAACCGCCGACCTTGCCTCGATGACGTCGTCGAATCCAACCACGGCGAAGTCCTGTCCCGGCTCCATCCGGCGGGCGCGCAACCCGTCGCATGCGCCGAAGGCGACGGCGTCGTTGAAGCACACCGCCGCGGTCGGGCGGTCGTCGATCGTCAAGGCACGTCCGATCGCATCGATACCCCCGGCCCTCGATGGCGGGCCAGGCACGACAAGCTTCTGATCGAACTCGATGCCGCTGGCCTTTATGGCCGTCTGGTATCCCTGCATGCGCTCGTCGAAGACAGCCGTGTCCGGGAACCCGCCGAGAAAAGCAATCCGCCTGTGTCCCAACGACACCAGATGCCTGACGGCCATCGCCACGCCGTTGGCGTTGTCCGCGACCACCGAGGAGACCTTCGCCCCGGGAAGGCTTCGCACGACGACGACGACTGGAATTCCGGCTGCCACGAGAGGCTTGAAGTCAGCGGCTTCCGTCGCGCGGGCCGGCGAGACAAGCAATCCTGAAATGCCATGCTCGCGCATCGAAGAGATCACCTCACGCTGCCGGTCGATGCTCTCGCTCGTGTTCGAGAGGAACTGAACAAAGCCTGCCGACTGCACGACCATGTCCACGCCCACCGCGAGTTCCGCGAAGAAGTTGTTCGTAAGGTCGTTTACGACCACCCCGATGATGCTGGAACTGGCGTTCGTCTGACGAAGATTCGCGGCCCCCCGGTTGTATACGTAACCGAGCGCGCTCATCACCTCGAGGACCTTCGCGCGAGTTGCGCTCTTGACCAATGACGAGCCTTGCAGAACCAGCGAGACGGTCGATTTGGAGACGCCAGCCGCCTCGGCGATGTCGACGACAGTGACTCGCCCCTTAGCCATATTCCCCTCCTTCCCGGTCGCTTATGGTGGAAAAATAATTGGAACGTTCCAAGTTTGTCAAGTGATATTCGCTGATCGGTTTCCTATTAAACAGATCTCGCGAACCGCGTGCTAGCAAACATTTATTAGTTGTTTCAGGCGGTTAAAGTACGCATGACCGACCGAATGGGGATTCACGAACCTCTACGACGATTCTCAAAACAACAAGAAAAGATGCTTGCAACTTAGAACGTTCCAATTTATGTGTCTCGGCACAAGGGGGAAAGAGCGATGCCGGCTTGCATGGGAGCCGGCTGATGAAAGCATGGTGGCGAGGGAGGCGTCTGCATTCTCGGGCCGCAATACACGAGCCCTTCGGGGATGCTGTGCCCCTTTCGAATGACGTTGAGCAGGAGGAATGTCCATGTACGTTTTCAACTTCGCGCCCGTATTGGAGGGCATCGACAAGCTGCTCTACGGTGCATGGCTGACGATTCAGCTCTCCTGTGCGGCGATGTTGCTCGGCCTGATCGTCTCGATCATCTGCGCCTCGGCCAAGACGTCGAACGTCGCGCCGCTGCGCTGGGTGATCAACGGCTATATCGAGATCATCCGCAACACGCCCTTCCTCGTGCAGATCTTCTTCATCTTCTTCGGCCTTCCGTCGCTGGGTCTTCGTTTGACGCCAAACAGCGCAGCGCTTCTTGCGCTCGTCGTCAATTTCGGCGCCTATGGCACGGAGATCATCCGCGCCGGAATCGAGTCTATCCAGAAAGGGCAGATGGAGGCAGGCACGGCCCTCGGCCTGTCCAAGCTGCAGGTCTTCCGCTACATCATACTGAAGCCGGCGCTGCGCACGGTCTATCCGGCGCTCACCAGCCAGTTCATCTATCTGATGCTGACCTCGAGCGTCGTCTCGGCAATCTCTGCCGACGACCTTGCTGCCGCGGGCAACGACCTGCAGTCGGCGACCTTTGCGAGCTTCGAGGTCTATATCGTCGTGACGCTGCTCTATCTCGCCATGTCCATCGGCTTCTCCGCGATCTTCGCGGTGATCCAGAAGGCGGCCTTCAAATACCCGTTGAGCCGATAAGGAGATCGACCAATGCCTTTGATCAGACCTTTCGGTATCAATGAACTCTGGATCATCGTGCTCGCGGCACAGTGGACGATCGCACTGTCGGCGATCGCCTTCGCCTGCGGTGGCGTCGGCGGCCTGTTCATTGCGCTCGTGCGCGTCTCCGACACGAAATGGCCGCGGCTCATTGCGACGGGCTTCATCCGTATCTTCCAGGGCACGCCGCTGCTGATGCAGCTCTTCCTGGTCTTCTTCGGCCTCAACATCCTGGGTTTCGGCATCAATCCCTGGATTGCGGCTGCCTTCGCCTTCACGCTGCACGCCAGCGCGTTCCTCGGCGAAATCTGGCGCGGGTGCATCGAAGCCGTTCCATCAGGACAGCGGGAAGCTGCCACCGCTCTCGGGCTGCGCTATTACAACCGCATGCGCTACGTGATCCTGCCGCAGGCGACGAAGATCGCTGTCGCGCCGACGGTTGGCTTCCTCGTGCAGCTCATCAAGGGCACGTCGCTGGCGGCGATCATCGGCTTCACCGAGCTGACCCGTCAGGGCCAGATCATCAACAATGCGACCTTCAGCCCCTTCCTGGTCTTTTCCACGGTGGCTGCGGTCTATTTCGTCCTCTGCTGGCCGCTCTCGCTGCTCGCCGGACGCATGGAACGTCAATTCTCCCTGGCAACGAAACGTTGAGGGGCCCGCGCCGGAGGGAGATATCCCGGCATAACCGAAAGGGTAGGAGCATGAGCATTTCGAGACGCATGATGTTGGCCGCGATTGGCGCGGGCCTGATCGTTGGTGCAGTGGCAACGACGGCGGCGGCGCAGACCGTCGACAGCATCAAGAAGGCAGGAACGTTGAAGATCGGCATGCTGGTCGACTTCCCGCCCTTCGGCCTCACAAACGCAAACAACGAGCCGGACGGCTATGACGCCGACGTCGCCAAGCTGCTCGGCAAGGAATGGGGTGTCGATATCCAGATCGTGCCCGTCAGCGGCCCGAACCGCATCCCGTACCTGCAGAGCAATCAGGTCGATATCCTGATCGCGGGCCTGGGTATCACGGAGGAGCGGAAGAAGAGTATCGACTACAGCCGCCCCTACGCTGGTATCTCGATCGGCGTCTTCGGCGTGAAGGACGCCAACGTCACCAAGGCCGAAGATCTGTCCGGCAAGACGATCGGCGTTGCGCGGGCGTCGACGCAGGACACGGCGCTGACCAAGATCGCTCCGAAGGATGCGACAATTCAGCGTTTCGACGACGATGCCAGCGCGGTCCAGGCACTCCTCTCCGGCCAGGTCGAACTGATGGGCGTCTCCAACGTGGTCTTTGCCCAGATCGAAAAGGCCGCTCCCGGCCGCTTCGACCAGAAGTTCGTCTTTAATCAGCAGTTGCAGGGCATCGCAATGCGTAAGGGCAATCCGGAACTGCAGTCAGCGATCAACGACTTCATCGTCAAGGCCATGAACGACGGAGAGTTGGAGAAGATCCATGAGAAGTGGCTCGGTTCGCCACTCCCGCAGTTCGTGAAAGACGCCAAGAACTAAGGCTGGAATACACAGGAAAGGAGTTCCTCGTATGAATGAGATCCGCGCAAATACATCCGCAGCAGGCGTGCGGGGAGCTTCCGATCTGGCTGTCAGGATGGAAGGCGTCGACAAGTGGTATGGCGGCTTCCACGCGCTGAAGGACGTCGAGCTTTCGGTCAACCGGGGGGAGCGGATCGTCATCTGCGGCCCTTCCGGTTCCGGCAAGTCGACGCTGATCCGCTGCATCAACCAGCTCGAGACGATCCAGAAGGGCCGGATCGTCGTCGACGGCCATGATCTGACCGCCGGCGGCAAGAATGTCGATATCGTGCGGCAAGAGACCGGCATGGTCTTCCAGCAGTTCAACCTCTTCCCGCATATGACGGTGCTGGAAAACTGCACCCTGGCGCCGATGAAGGTGCGCGGCATCTCGAAGGCCGAGGCGGAAAAGACCGCCCGCAAATTCCTGGAGCGGGTGCGCATTCCCGAGCAGGCGGAAAAATACCCGGCGCAGCTTTCCGGCGGCCAGCAGCAGCGCGTGGCGATTGCCCGTGCGCTGTGCATGAACCCGAAGATCATGCTCTTCGACGAGCCGACCTCGGCGCTTGACCCGGAAATGGTCAAGGAGGTGCTCGACACGATGATCGACCTTGCCAAGGAAGGCATGACCATGCTCTGCGTCACCCATGAAATGGGCTTCGCACGCCAGGTCGCCGACCGGGTGATCTTCATGGACCGCGGCGAGATCCTCGAAGTGGGCGCGCCGGACGAATTCTTCGGCAATCCGAAGAACGAGCGCCTGAAGACCTTCCTCGGCCAGATTTCCTAGGGCGAAGAACTAGTCAGCGCCCGCGCGAGCGACAGCGCACGACGATTGCCAGCACCGTTCGTTAAGATCTGCGACTCGCTCATCGAGAGCGTCGTGCGCGCGGGCGAGGCGTAGCGCCTAGACGCCTCACAATTTCCTTCAGCCGATTGCTGGTCGGATTGCTGAAGAAGCAAGGCATGGATCGTGACAATTGCACTGATCAGCCACGGTACAGGGCAGTTGATCATCGCCTCTTTGAGGTCATTCCCAAGGATCTCTCGACAGCCTGAATATCATGAAATTATGCTGGACACGCCAATCGGCACAAAATACCCAAAACAAAGAGATACATGTTTGAAATTTTGCAGTAAAAACAATGATGAGATTTCATCGTAGGGACAAATCAAAAGTGCAATGTCGATGATGCGGGAAACGGATTTCGTCAGCGGCTTCGCTCGCGGCTTGAAGGTCATCGAGGCGTTTGGCGAAACGCATCAGCGCCTGTCCATTACTGACGCCTCGAAACTCACCGGGCTGGACCGCGCCACGACCCGCCGCTCGCTGCTGACGCTGGCCGAACTCGGCTATGCCGACTACGATGGCAAGTTCTTCACGCTGACGCCGAGGATCCTGCGGCTCGGGCACGCCTACCTCTCGGCGACACCCCTGCCCGTCCTTATCCAGCCGCATCTCGATCAACTGTCCGAGAAAGCCGGGCAAAGTGCCTCGGCTTCAGTGCTCGATGGTACAGAGATCGTCTACGTCGCGCGCGCCTCGCAGCGCCGGGTCATGTCGATCAACCTGACGCCCGGCAGCCGCTTGCCGGCTTTCTGCGCATCGATGGGCCGCGTCCTGCTTGCCTCGCTCCCGGAAACCGAAGCCAGAGCAATCCTCGCCCGCACCGACCTCAAGCCCAATACGCCGAACACCAAGACGGACGTGGAAGAACTGCTCACGGAGTTCCGGCACGTGCGCGAGCAAGGCTATGCGGTCATCGACCAGGAACTGGAGATCGGCCTCTGCTCGATTGCGGTCCCCGTCGAGAACGACCGCGGGCAAACGGTCGCGGCGATCAATATCGGCGCTCCGGCAGCCCACGTGCCGGCCGCCGAGATGCCAGCCCGCTATCTGCCGCTGCTACGAGAGACACAGAGGGCGCTGAGGCTAGTCCTGCGATAGCAGCGCCGGCAGGCTTGCAGCGGGCGTGCTTCAAGGACGCAACTCTCCGGCCAAGATATCGATGCTCACTGGCCAACCCGGTCGAGTTTTGCAGCGTGATAATCCCACACCTTCTGTAGCAAATGCGGTTTCCAGAGGTTCGAAGAAATGACGGCGACCTCTTCTTTGGTGAGAACTGCCGGCTCGCCGATCTGTTCGGCGCGGTGCTGTCGCTCGGCGTTTTCTTCCAGGTAGACGGCGAGCACGAAGGCCTCGAGGATGTTGCCGGCTGCAATGACCGCGCCATGGGATTTCAACAGCGCGACGCGCCGTTCGCCGAGCGTGGTAGCGAGTTCCTCGCCCAGCGCCTTGGTGTTGATCGAGGCGATGGTTGGGAATTCCCGGATTTCGCCCAGCACAGCGGCCTGCATGATGACAGGCTTGACCGGTTTTCCCGTCGAGCTGAAAAGCGTCGACCAAAGCGGATGGGCGTGGATGACGGCGTTGACGTCAGGGCGGCGGCGGTAGATTTCCGAGTGGATGTGGAATTCCATCGGCGGCACGGGACCACCGTCGATCGGCCGGCCGTCGAAGTCGACAGCAACGATGTCGTCCGCTGTGAGCGCGCTGCGCACCGAGGCGCCGGAATTGATCAGCATGCCATCGCCGTCCGGCAGGCGCATGCTGGCATGGCCGTTGAAGTCGATGATGCCGGCGCGCTCAAGCATCAGGATCGCGCGGGCGAGGTTATGCCGGTCTTCGGTATTTTTCGTCATGGTAGCGGTCCGATAACAGGGGCACGAGTGCCCGGAACGGTTGCGGCCGCCCGGATGGCGGCCGCTCTTGTGGTCAGGCTTGGGAGGTTATCGTGCGGTTTTCTTCCAGGGCACGAGCTTGCGCTCGAACTCGGTCAGGATGACGGAGATCACGTAGCCCAGGAAAGCGATGACGAGCAGGCCGACATACATCTGCTCGACGGAAAGCAGTTCCCAAGCGTTCCAGATCATGTAGCCGAGCCCGCTCTTGGAGCCGATCATCTCGGCAATCGCGATCAGCATCAGGCCGAGGCCGAGGCCGAGCTTGATGCCGCTCATGATGTGCGGCACCGCCCCAGGCAAGGCGATGGTGGTGAACACCTGCCAGCGGTTGGCACCGTAATTGCGCCCCACGTCGAGAAAGATCTTGTTGATCTCCAGAACGCCGGTCGCCGTGTTGATCAGCACCGGATAGAAGACGCCGATCGCGACCATGGCGATCTTCGAGCCTTCGCCGAGCCCGAAGACCAGCAGAAGCAGCGGGAAGATCGCGCTCTTCGGCACGGGATAGGTGGCCGAGATCAGCGGATCGACCATGGCCCTCAGCGGCCGCGACAGACCGACCGCCACGCCGAGGAGCAGCGCCGGAATGCCGCCGACGAGCGTGCCCCAGAAGAGCCGCTGCAGCGTCGCCCAGGTGTTGCTCCAGAGCGAACCGTCGGCAACGAGCGACAGGAAGCTGGAAAAGATCTTCGACGGCGCCGGAAAGAAGCGTTGGTCGATCAAGCCAACCTGCGCCGCGATCTGCCAGACGAGCAGCAGCACCAACGGCGAGGCGATGCTGATCATCCGGTCGCGGTTTTCGGCGGCAAAAAGTCCCTTCTTCGGGCGGGCGGCCTTGCTGCCGGCCTGCGTGGTGTTTGCGATGCTCATGCCTTCGTCTCCCCAAGATCGCGTGAACGGGCGCGCTGTACTTCGTCGCGCAGCTGACCCCAGATCGAGTACACGAATTCGCCGTAGGCCGGGCGCGACCGCAATTCGAGCACGGAGCGTGGACGTTCAAAGGGAACGTCCACAATCTCCTTGGCGCGCCCGGGCTGGGCCGACATGACCATCACCCGGTCGCCGAGAGTAACGGCTTCATCGACGCTGTGCGTGATGAAGAGAACCGTCTTGCGGGTTTCCTCCCAGATGCGCAGCAGTTCTTCCTGCAGCAGCAGCTTGTTCTGCTCGTCCAGCGCCGAGAACGGTTCGTCCATCAAGAGGATGTCCGGATCGTTCGCGAAAGCGCGGGCGATCGATACGCGCTGGCGCATGCCACCGGAAAGCTGGTGGGGATAGGCTTGCGCGAAGCGGGTCAGTCCCGTCCGGTCCAGATAGTGGCCGACCACTTCCTTGATCTGCGCCTTCGGAACGTGCCGCAGGCGCAGCCCGTAGGACGCGTTGTCCCAAACGGTCATCCAGGGAAACAGGGAATCGCCTTGGAAGACCATGGAGTTGCCGGGCCGGTTCTGCGCCGGCGCGGTGATCTCGACGCTGCCCGAGGTCGCCGTTTCCAGATTGGCGAGGATGCGCAGCAACGTGGTCTTGCCGCAGCCGCTCGGGCCGACGATCATGAAGAAACAGCCTTCGGCGATGTCCAGCGAGACGTTGTCGAGCGCTGTCATGGTCCCGGCCGGCGTCTCGAAGGATTTCGTGAGGTTGCGCAGCCGGATTTTCGTCTGCGTCTCGTGGGATGCCTCCGGCAGACTGCGAAGATGGGGGGATCTCGCCATGTCGCTATCCTTTATTTCTGCGGCTGGTAGGCGCCGAGCTTCTTGACGGCGTCTTCGGCGAAGGAGGCATCGACGACCTTGTCGAGCGAGACATCGCCGCCTTCCATCACGCCTTCGGACTTGAAGAAATCAAGATCGGTTTGAAGACTTGCGAGGTTCAGCTTGCCATCCGGATTTGTGCCCTGCGGCACGATCGTGCGGAAGGTCTCCGGATCCTTGATCGAGGTGTATTCGGTCAGGATCGAGATCACTTCGGCGGCATTCGGGCCGGCGAGCTTGCCGTTGGAAAGGGCGTTGTTGTAGTCGCGCACGGCTCGGATATAGGCGCGCATGAACGCTTCGGCCGCGTCATGATGATCCTGCGCGAAAGTGCTGGAATAGAGCACGACGGCGAGCTGGTGGTTCGGATAGATTTCATCGTCTCCCATGAAGCGCACGGCAGCTCCGCGGCGCACCGCCTCCGATGCGGATGGCTCCGTCGTCAACGCGGCATCGACCGCCTTGTTTTCGAGCGCCAGCACATGCTGGGGGAAGGAGAGAAAGAGGCGCTCGACGTCGGCCGGCTTCAGGCCGCCCTTCTTCAGTGCTTCGTTCATGGTGGAGGTCGAGGCGCTGCCATTGGCACTGCCGGCGACCTTCATGCCCTTGAGGTCGGCGAGGCTCTTGAACTTGCCGCTATCGATAAGGTCCTTGCGGATCAAGAGCGGCTGGTAGCCGTATCCGGGGGGCGTCGAGCCCTTGTCGGCGACGATCTTGATGCCGATGCCTCTGGCTACGGCATTGTAGAGGCCGGCTGAAGGCGATCCGCCTGCCACGTCAAGCTGGCCGGCGCCCAACGGAGCCACCATCTTTGCTCCAGAATCGAACGGGATGAACTTCGCATCGATGCCTTCATCGTGGAAGTAGCCCTTCTTGTCAGCGATGAAGAAGGCGACGTCGCTGCTTGAGTTCGCAATTCCGACGTTAACCGTCGTCATGTCTGCCGCGTTTGCCTGCAGACAGCCCAATGACATCCACCCGACGAGGGCGGCGCTCAGAATCATCTTGTTCACATTTTCCTCCGCGTTGAATGAACATCTGCGCGACCGGCTTTTCCTGCCCCGCCAAAAATTCCATCGATGTTCTGCTATAGGGAACGATGTTCCTATTTCGCGAAACTACAGGCGATATCGGCCTCTGTCAAATGTTTCTGCGGATCACATCTGCGTTGAATCACGGGAGCCTACCGGCTGATGCGGGGATTTTGTTACGGCTTCAACGGCTTGCGTCCGCCTGCTTCAGCGGTCCGCAATCCGTTGTTTCGGTGCATCAAAGAAATCCGCGAGGCCGTTCATCTGCCTCGCGTCAAACCATGGCACGTCGGTAACCGCAAAGCAGGGCGGCAGGTGCTCAGTGGGCGCCAGCGCCCCCGCCTGCACTTGGCTTTTGGGTGAGCAGCAGGGCAAGGGCGGCAATGGCAAGCACGGTGCCGATCACCGCGAAAGTATCGCTGAAGCCAAGGATGAGGGCCTGGCGTTTGACGATTTGGCCCAGGGCGACGATGGCTTTCTGGGTGGCGACGGCCGGGTCGGAGACGCCGTGCGCCAGGAAATAGTTGGTCGTTTGGCCTAGGCGGGCGCGGACCTCGTCGCGCGCCAGCGTCACCGACTGGCCGATGATATTGGAATGGAACTGCTCGCGCTTGGTCAGGATCGTGCCAAGCGTTGCCGTGCCGACGGCGCCGCCGAGGTTGCGCAGCATGTTCGTCAGCCCCGAGGCGGCCGCTGCATCGGACGGCGCAATACCGGCCGTCGTGATCGCAGTGATCGGGGTCAGCACCAGGGCCTGGCCGATGGCGCGCACGATGTTCGGGATCCAGAACTGGTCACCGGCATTGTCGGCCGAGAGCGTGATGTTCATGAAGCAGCTCACCGCGAAGATCGAGATACCGATGAAGCCGATGTAGCGGACGTCGAAGCGCTTCATCAGCACCGGCACCAGCGGGATCAGCAGAAGCTGCGGCAAGCCGGTCCAGGCAAGTACGTTGCCGATCTGCTCGGCATTGTAGCGCTGCACCTGGCCGAGATATTGCGGCAGGATATAGACAGTGCCGAAGAGAGCGACGCCCACCAGTACATTGACGAGCACGCCGATGCCGAAGTTGCGCTGCTTCAGCAACCGTAGCTTCACCAACGGCTTTTCGACCTTCAGCTCGATCCAGATGAAAGCCGCGAGGAAGACAAAGGCAACAATGCTGAGTTTGACGATGAAGGGCGAGGAGAACCAGTCATCCTTGTTACCTTCCTCGAGCACCGTCTGCAGGGCAGAAAGGCCGATCGCCATAGTGACGATGCCCGCCCAGTCCCCTTCCTTCAGCAAATGCAGCTGCATCGGCTGCTTCTCGAGCGTCAAGGCAAGAGCAATCGCCATGACGGCGCTGGGGACAGTATTAATGAAGAAGATCGTCTGCCAGCCGTAGTTTTCGGTGAGGTAGCCGCCGATCGTCGGACCGATCGCCGGCGCGAAGGTGACGGACAGCGCAAAGAGCGCGAGGCCGAGCGGCTGTTGGCTCTTCGGCAGCTTGGTCAAAACCATGGTGAAGGCCATGGGAATCAACACACCACCGGCGAATCCCTGCAGGCCGCGCATCACAATCATTGTGCCGAGGTCGTGCGCGAAGGCACACGCCATCGAAAACAGCGGGAAGAGGACGGAATTCACCAGGATGTAGCGCCGAAACGAGAAGACGCTGCTGAAATAGGCGGTGAGCGGAATGACGACGATCTCGCCGATCAGATAAGACGTCGAGATCCACGCGCCGTTGTCGACGCCGGTGCCGATGCCGCCCTCGATGTCGAGCAGCGAGGCATTGGTGATCTGGATATTGAGGATCGCCATAAAGGCGCCGATCATGCCGGCGAGAACGGCAATCCATTCCTTGGTGCTGGCGCGCGGCTGCGGTGCCGCGATGGCGGTTGTTGCGATATTGGACATGACACGATCTCCACGCCCTCGCGTTACTTGCGATCGGCATCGGCCTTGGTGCCGATGCTCGGCTGGACGGACATGCCGGGGCGAAGATCGCCGGAGGCGGCGCTGTCGCCATCAAGAATGATCTTCACCGGGATGCGCTGGACGACCTTGGTGAAATTGCCGGTGGCGTTATCAGGCGGCAGCAGGGCGAATTCCTGGCCGCTCGCCGGCGCGATGCTGTCGACATGGCCGTGATAGGTGCGGCCCGGGAACATATCGACTTCGATATCGACCGGCTGGCCGGCGTGCACGTCGGTCAGTTGCGTTTCCTTATAGTTGGCAATCACGTAGGCCGCACTGGTCGGGACGACCGACATCAATTGGGTGCCGGCCTGGACATACTGGCCAACGCGAAGCGTCCGATTGCCGACCGTGCCATCGACCGGAGCCACGATTGTGGCATAGGACAGATTGAGCTCGGCCTGACGCTCCACGGCCTGGCTGCGGGCAACATCTGCCTTTGCCTGGGCAACTTCGGCATTCAGGAGATCGACCTGCTTGACGGCAGCATCGAGAGCCGCACTGTCGCGCACGATGGTAGCCTGTGCCGCCGCAATCTGCGAGGCTGCCTGCTGGGCCGTCTGAACCGGGGCGTAACCGTTGGTCGCAAGGCTCGCATAGCGCTTGTTGTTCTGCTCAGCAAAAGTCTCGTTGGCTTTATCGACCTCGACGGTGGCGCGGGCAGCGGCGATCGTCGACTGTTGAATGTCTAGAGCCGCCTGCTTGGCATTGAGCGTCGCGGCGGCGGCGGAAACATCCGCCTTGGCCTGATCAAGCGCTGCTCTGAAATCCCGGTCATCGATGCGCGCAAGCGGTTGGCCGGTCTTGACCGCTTCGTTGTCCTTGACGAGCACCTCGGCGATATAGCCGGATACCTTCGGGGCGATCGTACTGTTATCGGCCTTTACGTAAGCATCGTCAGTCGAAACAAGGAAGCGACCGACGGTCCAGTAGTCGTGGCCGTAGTAGACGCCGGCCGCTAGCAGCACGAGGGCGCTTGCGCCAAGCAACAGCGCCCTGCCCGGCCGCTTGCGGGACGGCTCGGCGGCGGGCGGAGTAGCTGCCTCGGCAACGCGGAGCGGCTTGCCTGTTTCAAGCGTTTCTGGAGAGGCTTCCGCGACGGCTTCAGAGATCGGGACGCTATTGTTGTTCAGGGCATGCAGCTTCTGGATAGTCATTGCTTTCTCCGGATCCCGGTCGCGGTCTCATCGGGCTGCGGCCTCTGGTGTCGAAATAGGAAATTTGACGTTTTCCAAAATATGCCGTATAAAATTGAAGTCAACAAAAATTTGGAAAATGGTTATGTTCCAAAATAACGAAGACGTGAAGAGATCCCGCGGCCGGCCGCAGGTGCGATGCGACGATGACACGCGGCGCGTGATCATCGAGGCTGCAAGCAAGCAGTTCCACGAGAAGGGTTATGCGGCAGCGTGCATTTCCGACATAGCACAGGAGGCAGGCGTCTCCACGAAAACGCTCTACCGGCTTTTCCCGACGAAGGGCGATCTCTTTTCGGACCTGATCTCCGCTCGCACCGGCCGGTTTCTGCTCGCGCAGGACGCAAGGACGCTTGCGGTAGCAGATTTGCGGCAGGCGCTGGAGCGGATGCTGACGGATTATGGCATGCTGGCGCTTGCCGGCGACACTGTCACCATCATGCGGCTCGTTATTGGCGAGTCAGACCGCTTTCCGGAGCTTGCGACCTCCTTCTACGAGCAGGCGATCGTCCGGACCAACACATTGATGGAGAACTGGCTGCGCCAGCAGGTCGATCGCGGCACGATCGCACTCGAAGATCCGCATGCCGCCTGTGGCATGCTGCGCGGAATGATGATCATGGAACCTCAGCGCGCCGCCATGCTGGGTCAGCAACCGGTACCAAGCATCGAGGAGATCGCTGCGCGAGCACGGATGTGCGCTGATATCTTTCTGAACGGCGTTGCAAAGAACCGAACATAAGGGCAGCGCACCGCCGTGTAGCTACAGAAGTAGTGCGAGGTGATCGGATCGACCTCGCGTCCAGAGTCGTTGAGACCGGCTCGTTCTCGGAAGCGGCGCGGCAAATGCATGCAGGACAACCGGCGATATAGAACTCTTCGTCGATGACGGCGTCACCCGGTTCTGAACGGAGAGATCCATCAGGGCCTGCATGCGGTGACATCGCGATCGAGGATAGCTCCGCCCATTTCGCGTAACCTGATGGTACTGCGGCCGCAGCCTCTGTTGCATTTCCGCAACGACCCAGCAGCTACAGCGATAGATGCTACGAGATTCTACGGGCGTCAGGTCGAACAGGATGTTAGCGTCCATCTCTGAAAGAGGCCCCATCTCGAGTTAGTTGCGGGAACGCGTGAATGGCAAAGCGCAGTGCAGCTCTTTTTCTAGTTTTCCTCACAAGTTGCGGACATCCCAGTGGCGTCATGACGCCGGTCTCGCTTTCTGCATCCGCCCCGCCGACGTCCAAGGTCGACATGCTGGTTGCGACGACACGCGAGCCATCCGGAGATCCTGCGACGCTCTTCAACGGCGAGAGAAGCCCGAAGCCGCATCTCACCCAGATATCGGTTTCGATCCCGCCCAAGCGCGAACCTGGAACAGTGCAATGGCCGCAGCGCCTGCCGCCCAACCCGGCGACGGACTTTGCCGTGACCAATGTCCAGCAGATAGATACCGTGGCCGAAGGGCGTACCTGGTTCCGGCAGCATGTGAACGGCGGGCATGCGCTCGTTTTCATCCATGGCTTCAACAACACCTACGAGGATTCAGTTTTCCGGCTGGCCCAGATCGTGCACGACAGCAAGATGCAGGCGACGCCACTGCTGTTCACCTGGCCGTCGAGAGCGGAGGTCACCGCCTACGAATACGACAAGGAAAGCACGAATTATTCGCGCACCGCCTTGGAGCAGGCGCTTCGCACTCTTGCCGCCGATCGCGATGTCAAGGACATCACCATCATGGCCCATTCAATGGGGACCTGGCTTGCCATGGAATCCTTGCGGCAGATGGGCATCCGTGATGGTCACGTGAACCCGAAGATCCACAATGTCATCCTTGCCTCGCCAGACATCGACATCCAGGTTTTTGCCAAGCAGTACGTCGAGATGGGAGAGCCGCGGCCGAAGTTCACGATCTTCGTCTCCCAGGATGATAGGGCCCTGGCGATCTCGAGCTTCATCACCGGACGCGTGTCGCGCCTCGGTGCCATCAACCCGGCCGAAGAGCCTTATCGCACGAAGCTGGAGAGAGCCGGCATCACTGCCATTGACCTGACGAAGGTGAAAACCGGGGATCGCCTTAATCACGGCAAGTTCGCCGAAAGCCCGGAGATCGTCCAGCTCATCGGCGAGCGCCTGATGACGGGCCAGACGCTCACCGATTCCAAGGTCACGCTGGCTCAAGGCATTACGGCTGTCGTCGGCGGGACGGTAACCAATATCGGCACCGTTGCTGCGACAGCCGTTGCGGTCCCGGCCACGATCGTGGAGCAGCCCCTTATGCAGAGAAGGAAGCCGCTTCCGGCCGATGAGACGCTTGAAGGCGACCTGAAGCCGCAAACGCTGACGCAATAAAAGGCTACGACCCCGCGCGTAGCAGGCGAACGCGGCGACGCCTCGGAACGCAGGGCGCTTCACATGCTTTGTTCGGGTCATGGAACGGCGTGGACGACGGCAGCATGTACCTCGGCCATCGCCCTTTCGAGACCATCTATCGCCGAGGCAGCGGTCATCTCCTTGCCTTCGACTTCCCTCGGCATCTTCCAGCCCGGATCGACGCCCTGCATGTTGGGAAGTTCGTGAGCGATCCCCTTGTGGCAATCGATACACGTCGCCTTTCCGGGAAGCAGGTACCGGGAATGAATGTCGGCGGAACGCGGTGCCTGTTTTTGGAGATCCATCGCGACTGACGAGTGGCAGTTGCGGCACTCGAGGCTATCGTTGGCTTTCATTCGCGCCCACTCGTGCTGCGCAAGTTCGAGGCGTTTTGCGAGAAACTCCGGTCTCGTATCGATGGTGCCGAATATCTTTCCCCACACCTCTTTCGACGCCTGCATCTTGCGGGCGATCTTGTCTGTCCAGTTGTGCGGCACGTGGCAATCCGGGCACGTGGCCCGCACGCCGGAGCGGTTGGAGAAGTGGATGGTCCGCGTCAGCTCCTGGTAGACGTTGTCGTGCATCTCGTGACACGAAACGCAGAACTTCTCGGTATTGGTAAGCTCCAGCGCGGTATTGAATGCGCCCCAGAACATGACGCCTCCGATGAAGCCCCCGAGCGTGAGGACTCCCAGGCCGATGGTCGCCGCGGGCGTGGTCAGGATCGACCAGGCCCGGAGTAGTATCTTCTTGAGCCACAAAATCATCGGATCACTCGCTTCCGGCGGGCTTGATGCCCAGTTCGCTCATATCCTTGAATTTGTTGACCACGAGATTGCGGGTATCGGCTTGTGGCACATGGCAGGCGGTGCAGAAGTATCGCCTGGGCGATACGTCCGCGAGCATTTGGCCGTCACGCGTCATGTAGTGGGTCACGCTGATCATCGGCGCCCCGGAGTCCTGGGTGAATTCCCGCTTATGGCAGGACAAGCATCTGTTGGCATTGACCGAAAGCTCATAGCCCTCGATCGAGTGCGGGATGATCGGCGGCTGATCCGGATATGCTCGCATTCGACGCTGATCGTCGACAACCCACCTGGGAAGCGGCGCGGCCCCGATAACCGCCATCGATGGTGTCGGGCCTTCGAGCTGAGGCACCTCCTGCTGCAGCATCTGGCCGCCTGCGGCCGTCGCCACGAACACCAGCCCGACGAGGGCGAAGAGCCGGCCTCTAGAATCTCGGATCAGGCCACGGGAAGGATCTTGACCGCGCATTTCTTGAAATCCGTCTGTTTGGAGATCGGGTCGGTCGCGTCAAGCGTGACCTTGTTGATGAGCTGGCTGGCATCGAACCAGGGAACGAAGATCACGCCGGACGGCATGCGGTTTCTGCCTCGAGTATCGACGCGTGAACGGATCTCACCCCGCCGCGAAACGATCCTGACTTCGGCTCCCTGATTGATGCCGCGCGCGCGCGCGTCCTCGGCATTCATGAAACAACGCGCACCCGGAAACGCCTTGTAGAGTTCGGGCACTCGCATCGTCATGGATCCGGAATGCCAGTGCTCAAGCACGCGCCCTGTGACCAGCCAGAAGTCGAATTCCTCATCCGGCGGTTCGGCCGGGGGCTCATAGGGAGCGGCGAAGATCACCGCCTTGCCGTCCGGCTTCCCATAGAATCTCACACCCTCGCCCGGCTTGACGTAGGGATCGAAGCCCTCGCGATAGCGCCAGAGCGTCTCCTTTCCGTTGACCACCGGCCAGCGCAATCCGCGGACCTCGTGGTACATGTCGTAGGGTGCGAGGTCGTGACCGTGCCCACGACCGAACGACGCGTATTCCTCAAACAACCCTTTCTGGATGTAGAACCCAAACGCCTTGGCCTCGCTGTTGTCGTATTCGTCACTGATCTCGCTGAGCGGAAACTGATCGACCTGGCCGTTGCGAAACAGAACGTCGAACAATGTCTTGCCACGATACTGGGCATTGGCATCGAGGATATCCGCGGGCCAGACCTCGTCGGTCGTGAAGCGTTTCGAAAACTCGGCGAGCTGCCAGAGATCGGAACGGGCTTCGCCCTTGGCTTGGACAAGCTGGTGCCAGACATGGGTGCGGCGTTCCGCATTGCCGTAAGCGCCCTCCTTCTCAACCCACATCGCCGCGGGAAGGATCAGATCGGCGCTCATTGCCGTCACCGTCGGGTAGACGTCAGACACGACAATGAAGTTTTCCGGGTTCCGGTATCCCTGCCAAGTCTCGTTGGCGGTGTTGGGACCAGCCTGCACGTTGTTGTTGACCTGCACCCAATAGAAATTGAGCTTTCCGTCCTTGAGCATGCGATCCTGCTGGACGGCGTGGTAGCCGGGTTTCTCGGGAATGATGCCGTGGGGGATCCGCCAGATCTCCTCCGCGTGCTCGCGATGTTCGGGATTGGTGACGGTCATGTCTGCAGGCAGGCGATGCGCGAAAGTCCCTACCTCTCGCGCCGTGCCGCAGGCCGACGGCTGTCCAGTCAGGGAAAACGGGCTGTTGCCAGGCTCGGAGATTTTCCCGGTCAGCAGATGAAGGTTGTAGACCATCTGGTTGGCCCACACGCCCCGCACATGCTGGTTAAAGCCCATGGTCCACAGCGACATGACCTTGCGGTTGGGATCCGCATATAGCTCGGCGAGTTGCTCGAGAAACTGCGGATCGACTCCTGTCATCTCGGCGGTCTTCTTGAGCGTGTAATCGGAGACGAAGGCCTTGAATTGCTCGAAATCGATCGGCTCCGTCTTCGCGGGATCGGCCGCATTGGCAGCTCCGGTTTCGCGAGGATTGTCAGGACGCAGCCCGTAGCCGATGTCGGTGACACCCTTCGCAAACGTCGTGTGCTTGGTGACGAAGTCTTGGTTGACGCGATTAGTTTGAATGATGTGGTTGGCAATGTAGTTCAGGATGACCAGATCGGTGCCGGGCTTAAAAATGATTGGAATGTCGGCGAGGTCCATGCTCCGGTGGGTGAATGTTGAAAGAACGGCGACCCGGACATGCGGCTGGCCAAGGCGGCGATCCGCAACGCGGGTCCAGAGGATCGGGTGCATTTCGGCCATGTTCGAACCCCAAAGCACGAACGCGTCGGCGTTCTCGAAATCGTCGTAGCAGCCCATTGGTTCGTCCATGCCGAAGGTGCGCATGAATGCGTAGGCGGCTGACGCCATGCAATGACGGGCATTGGGGTCTAGGTTGTTTGACCGAAGGCCCGCGCGCATCAGCTTGGTCGCCGCATAGCCTTCGAAAATCGTCCATTGGCCGGAGCCGAACATTCCGACCGCCGTTGGCCCCTTCTCCTTCAGGACCCGCTTGCATTGCGCGGCCATCACATCGAACGCCTCATCCCAGCTCACCGGCTCGAATTCGCCGTCCTTGGCGTAGATGCCGTTGCGCTTGCGCAAAAGCGGGGTCTGGAGCCGATCTTCGCCGTACATGATCTTGGACAGGAAGTAGCCCTTGATGCAGTTCAGCCCCCGATTGACCTCGGCCTGCATGTCGCCGTGCGTTGCAACGACCTGCCCTTCCTTGACGCCGACCATGACGCCGCACCCCGTCCCGCAGAAGCGGCAGGGTGCTTTCGACCACTTGATCTGCAATGCCTCGACCCCGCCGGGCACGGGCTGTGCGCGAGCCGGGAGTGCAATTCCTGCGGCAATCGCGGCAATTCCGGCCGCCTGGGCTTTAAGAATGTCACGTCGGCTCAGTTCTCCGGACATCCTGATTCTCCCCCCGTTCGACATGCTCGAAGACCATGTTGGCGCTGATCACGCCGTCGAGCAGCGATATGCGATGAAGCCGGTCCCCCAGGACGTTTGGCCCCTCGCCCTCGATGACAACGATGATCTTCCCCCTCGCGTGGCCATGCACTTCCACCCCCGGCATTTGCGCAAGCGAAGCGAGCGTAGGCTCCAATGAGCCGGGTTTGACCATCACGACTGCGCTTGAGATGTGCCATTGGGCGCCCTCAGACATCGACACGCTCCGCTTCGACGCTTCGCAGCACCACCGCACCGACCGGGCAGCTCTCCAGACACTCGCCGCACCCGGTGCAGATGCTCTCGTCGATGGTCGGAACGAAAGGGCCGCCCAAGCGCGGGCGAAAATTGATTGCCTGTTGGGGGCAGACGTCCCTGCAACACTGACAGGCGACGAAACTCATTCCCAGACATCGCTCGCCTATCGTTGCTATTAGAGGCAACGAGGCGCCAGATCGAAGCGCGCCGCCCGGATGGGCACAGTGGCCGCCCAGAAGTTGTCTCCGCGAAAGCAATCTCGTCGCCATGGCCATCGCCTTCAATGCCCCGGAGGTCCGGGAGGGCCGAAAATGATCTGGAAGATCCAGACCAAGAAACCGTAGCCACCGACGAAAGCGACGGCCAGGATAGGCCAAACTCCAAAGGCAAGGCTCAAAAAAATCAGGAGTTCCGCCTTGCGTGTGCGCGGAGCGCCGAGCCTTCGGTTGCTATTCGCTGGAACAACCATTCGGGCCCCTTCCAGAATTGAATGCTCGCCAGGCCAACCTCTTGGGATGGCACCAGCAAAGATAACAAGGAAATGAACCGAGCCTATGTAGCATCACGGAGACTCTATGGAAGCCTAGCCGGTCGTGGGTCGTCGATCGTGAGCGCATACCCAAGCACCCACCGGTTTGAGCGCGCTCTCATCGACGTCGAAGTCCCGCTAGTTCAGGCGTAGCGCCCATGCCGGGCCATCGCCAATATGATCCATGCTTCAATTGTCCGGCTTTTGTCCGTGCATCCTCGCGGGCAGCCAGGCCCGAAAAGCTTGCGACGCGGCCCGTTCGCTTTTCGACCTTACGCGCGCAGTTTGTCGCACCCATACAATATACAGAATGTATGTGTTGATTGCCGGATATTTTGCTGGTACCGCATCCGCATCGATCCGATGAATGTATGG
>NZ_JBNDHT010000103.1:0-25465 GCF_056755115.1 Rhizobium sp. SVR5-2C
CACGCTCGACCATGTCCTGCTTGCGACCGCGCACCTTCCTCATGTCGGTCGCCACCGGGCCGGTGACGGTGCCGAAATGATCGGCGTTGCGGACCAGATGCGCCACCCGCGCGCTCCAGACTTCGTTTTTGCTGGGCAGACAAGCGACCGCCGGGCATGAACCGCCGACCCAGCGGCGCTCGACGACGGCGACTTTCTTGCCGGAGCGGGCAAGGTGCCAGGCAAGCAGCTTGCCGCCTTGGCCGCTGCCTAGGATCACGATATCGAAATGTTCTTCAGTCTGGGACATGAGTTAATCCTCCTGAGTTGCCATCCGTTGAAGCGGCTCGATTGCTGACGTTCACAACGGCCATTGATTACAGTGGCACTTTACGAAAAGGTTGTGAGTTGTGTAATATTATCGCAGCTCAATAACATGCTCATTCGTCTCATCATCGTAGGTTCAAAATGTCGCCTCCCATCGATTGGCTGAGCCGTCTTCTTCACATGGTGCCCGTCAGCGGCCGCGTGGAGGTCCGCTGCCTCTATGGCGCCCCGTGGCAGGTAGTCTATGACCCTTCACCACCCGGAGAGATCCCCTATCATGTAGTCCTTGTCGGCTCCGCGATCGTTGAGGATTTCGCCGGCGGTCCGCGGCGGCGTCTCGAGGCAGGCGATATCGTGCTGCTTCCGACCGGTGCGGCCCATCGGCTGCACGACGGCAGCGGCGCCACCCCCCTTCCGGTGCGATATCGGCCCGGCGTCAATCAAACATTCAGCGACAATGCGGGAACGGAGGACCGCCTGGACCTGCTTTGCGGCCGCTTCATTCTCGCCTCTCCGCATGATCGATTGCTGGGCAGCTACCTGCCTTCAGTGATGATCGTACGTGGGCAGGCGCAGTCTCGGGCGGGCGAGGAGGGAGCGACGAGCGACCAGTTGGCAGCCCTCGTTTCCCTCATGCGCGGGGAATCGGATCGCGAGAGCCTGGGCGGGCAGGCGATGCTGAATGCATTCTCGGCCGCGCTCTTTACATTGGCGTTGCGCATGGCCGGACAAACGCAGGAGGCGCCCGTCGGCCTCCTGTCACTTGCCGGTCATCCGCGCCTTGCGCCGGCGCTCGCAGCCATGTTCCAGAGGCCGGAGGAGCCATGGACGCTGCCGGCGCTCGCGCGCCTCTGCAACATGTCGCGGGCGACGCTGGCGCGGCATTTTCAGGAGAAGCTCGGCCGCAGTGCGACCGATCTGCTCCTGGATATCCGCATGACGATCGCCGCGAATAGGCTGAAGCAGCCGGGCGTTTCCACGGCGGCAGTGGCCGAGGCCGCCGGTTACCAGTCCGAGGCCGCATTCCAGCGGGTTTTTAAACAGCGGATGGGGCTCACGCCGGCGCAATGGCGCCGCGCATCGCTGGCGTGAGGGAGGCTTCGGAAACAAAAAACTTGCCACCCGCCCTTTTTCGCGCTTTGATACACGACTAGTTTAATAGACTATACCGCCGCGTGCGGCATGGCCTGTGCGCCTTTTGCCCGGTTCGGCGCGAACCAATAAGCTTCACTCGTTGTGACTAGCGAACCTAATCAACGCATGAGCTGGTATTCCTGCGTTGAAACCTTGATCGAGACGCGATGCGGGCACAGACCGCAAGGGAGTTGAGATGACGGTTCAGAGCCTTTTTGCCTCGAAAATCAATGCGGCCGCCCCTCGTTCGGCCATACCGCGGATCGCGATCGTTGGCCGTGGCTTTTCCGGCATGATGAGCGCAATTGCCTTGATGAAGACGGTGCGGACGCCGTTCCATCTGCAGCTTTTCGATCCGAATTCCTCGGTCAGCGGGGGGCAGGCACTGTCGTCGGCGCGCGCTTCGACGATCCTCAACAGCCGCGTCCGCGATCTTTCTGTGGCGCTCGGCGATGCCGATGATTTCAATGACTGGCTCTGTAGCAACGCGGAATTCCGCGCTGCCGTGCCCGCGGCGATCCCGGGTTTCCGCCAGATTTTCGTGCCCAGGGAGCTTTTCAGCGATTACGTCTATCAGCGCTTCTCCGAAGCGCTCGCTACCCGCAAGGATATCACCGTACAGGTCACTCCCGAGCCGGTTGCCTCTATCCGCAGAGGCCAGGCAAACCGCTTCCTCCTCGAAAGTGCCACCCCCACCAATCGGCTCTTTGACAGCGTTATCCTGGCAACCGGCTATGGCTTGTCCGAGCGTGAGCCGGAAGCGGAGGATTACTCGCCGGTGCGGGCGCAACGCCTCGTCGCCCGGCCGCATACGGTTCTGCTCGGAAGCGGCATTCGCGTCGTCGATCAGTTGCTGCAACTGCGCGACGGCGGCTACACCGGGCAGATCACCATTGTCTCGAAACGCGGTTTCCTGCCCCAGAGCCATACGCCGAATTCCGCCGACCCGGTCTTTCCCGCAGAGGAGCTGCCGCAAAGCCTGCCGGACATTGTGCGTTTTATACGCACCGCCTGCCGCCAAGCGGAAGAGCAGGGCCGTAGCTGGCAATCGGTGATGAACGGCCTGCGCAAGCATGCGCGATCCCTTTGGCGTTCGCTGCCTGCACATCAGAAACGACAGTTCAACCGGCATCTGCGTGCGATCTACGACAGCCATCGCAATCGCCTGCCCGAGGCGATGTACCTGCGCCTGAAGCAGGAGCTAGCTTCCGGCAATACCGGTCTTCGCTGCGGCACTGCCGGGCGCAGGGGACTCAGCGGCATCTTCTTCACGCCGGCCGGATCGAACGTCGAGGAGGTGATTTATGCGGAACGCGTTTTCGATTGCCGCTGCAGGCGACCGGATCTGGCTATGCCGTTGATACAGAGCCTCATCACCTCGGGCCTGGCGGCGCCGGACGAGCTTTCGCTTGGCCTTGCCGTCAATGAGCGCGGCGAGCCATGCCTCGAGGACGGATCGACGGTGAATGGCCTCTTCGCAATCGGTCCGCTCGGCCTTGGCAGCCTGCCGGATATCGATCTGGTTCCTGAGATCGTCAGTCAGGCATATGCAGCCGCCAACAGGATTGGCCAGCAGCTCTATCCTCAAAGCAGAGCTATTTGAAATTATTTCGCTTTCCCTGGGAACCATTTCTCGCTTTACGCAGTTTAAAGCGTCTGGTGTGGTGTCGTTTGGGGGCATTATGGAAGTTGTTGATCGATATGACGTGTCTCTCGTGGATGAGGGTCGCTTTCGGTTGCTTGTGGATGCCATCACTGACTATGCCATCTACATGCTGAGCCCCGATGGATACGTCGTGAGCTGGAATGCCGGAGCCCAGCGGTTCAAGGGCTATCAGCAGGCGGAGATTATCGGTCAGCATTTCTCGCGCTTCTATCTCGACGAAGACCGGGTGGCGGGCCTACCCCAAAGAGCACTTGCGATTGCGGAACGCGAAGGGCGCTTCGAGGGCGAGGGCTGGCGTCAGCGCAAGGATGGCAGTCGCTTCTGGGCCCACGTGATCATCGATCCGATCCGGAGTCCCGTCGGAAAGCTGGTCGGCTTCGCCAAGATCACACGCGACCTGACGGAGCGCAGGGAGGCCGAGGGCGCGCTGAAGCGCAGCGAACAGCAGTTCCGTATTCTGGTCCAGGGCGTCTCCGACTACGCGATCTATATGCTTGATCCGGATGGAAGCGTCAGCAGCTGGAATTCCGGCGCCGAACGTATCAAGGGCTATTCGGCGGAAGAGATCATCGGCAAGCACTTTTCAACGTTCTATACCGAAGAAGATCGCGCAGCAGGTGACCCGCAAAAGGCTCTCGACGCGGCCCGAAAGCATGGCCGTTTCGAGAAGGAAGGTTGGCGCCAGCGCAAGGATGGCAGCCGTTTCTGGGCAAGCGTCGTCCTCGACGCCATCAAGGACGATTTCGGCCGTGTCATAGGCTTTGCCAAAATCACTCGTGACATTACCGAGAAGCGGGAAACGCAGCGAGCGCTCGAGCAGGCTCGTGAGGAGCTGTTCCAAGCCCAGAAAATGGAAGCGATCGGCCAGCTTACCGGGGGGATCGCCCACGACTTCAACAATCTGCTGATGGCCGTATTGGGCAGCCTCGAGATACTGAAGAAGCGTCTGCCGAAGGAGCCTGGGATCCTGCCGCTCGTCGACAATGCGATCCAGGGCGCTCAGCGCGGCGCCGCCTTGACGCAGCGAATGCTTGCCTTTTCACGGCGCCAGGAGCTCGCGTTCGAAAGCATCGATGTTACGAGCCTCATGGACGGTATGGCGGACATGTTGCGCCGCGCGCTGGGGCCGCTGATGATCCTGGACATCCAAGTGCCACAAAGCCTTCCTGGAATCGCCAGCGATCCGAACCAGCTCGAAGCGGCCGTTCTCAATCTCGTGGTGAATGCGCGTGATGCGATGCCGGACGGCGGACGCGTGATCGTGAGGGCGGACGAGCGGACGATCGAGAGCAAGAAAGGGACACTGGCTCCCGGTGCTTACCTCTGCCTGTCGGTCATCGACCACGGCGAAGGGATGGATGAAAAGACGCTCGAACAGGCGACGACGCCCTTCTTCACGACAAAGGGCGTCGGGAAGGGCACCGGTCTTGGTCTGTCGATGGTCCAAGGGCTTGTTGCGCAATCAGGCGGCGAGCTGGTGTTGAAAAGTGACGTGGGAGAAGGCACCGTTGTCGAACTGTGGTTCCCGGCAGTCTTTGCCCAAGAGTCCGAATCCGCGAGAGACATCGAGGAACCGGCGGTGCAGCCCGGCTCCGAGCGCTCTCTCCGCATCCTGGCCGTCGATGACGACAGCCTTGTCCTGATGAATACGGTCTTGATGCTCGAGGACCTTGGCCACCAGGTCATCGACGCGACGTCAGGCGCCGATGCGCTGGCCATCCTCTCCGCCGAGCCGGTTGATCTTGTGATCTCCGATCATGCCATGCCGCTTATGACCGGTGCGCAGCTTGCGGAGGCAATCCGCCGCAGATGGCCGGAAATGCCCATCGTCCTCGCAACCGGTTATGCGGACATCCCTCCTGGCGGTGGTCTCACCGATCTGCCGCGGCTCGGCAAGCCGTTTTCACAGGCACAACTTGCGGAAGCGATCAGCCGGACGATTGCTTCGGCCTGTTCGCCCGGATCTCACTACGGATCACAAAAGCCAGCAGTCCCGCTACCATCAGCGCAAGGGCAAACCATGTGATCGCATAGCTGAGGTGACTGTTCGGAAACACGACCCGCGTCAGCCCGCCGACTGGCAACCCACCGGGATTGGGTGTCGCATCCGCATCTATGAAATAGGGAGCGGCGTTAGCGACATTCTTGTCTGCCGTGATTGCCGCGACGTCGCGGGAATACCAGCGGCCCGCCGCTGGATCGTTCGATTGCAACAACGAGCCTTTCGGTTCGGTCATCCGCAGCAGTCCGGTGATCGTAACCGGAGTGGAAAGCTGGCTCCCGGGCCGCGTGGCGGGATCGCGCTTGTCCGTCGGCACGAAGCCGCGATTGATCAGGATCGCCGTGCCATCGGAAAGCACCAGCGGGGTCATGACCCAGTAGCCGGGCCCCAATTTGGTTGAGGCGTAGACTAACGTTTCCTTGCCGTTCTGCAGCGTGCCGGTTGCTGTAACGTGGCGGTATTCGTCATCGGCAGCATTGGCCGGCCTTCCGGTCGGCGCCGGAACCGGCTCAGCATGCACGCGTTGATCGACGCGGGCGATGAGGTCGAGTTTCCAGGAGAGCCGCTCCACCTGCCAGATGCCAAGCGCGACAAAGCCTGCGATCGACAGCAGCATGAGGCCGCAGAACATTGCGAGCTTGATCGGCGATCGACGCCTGTGTTGGGGTTTGGCGAAGGTGTCTGTCATGGTTCCAAAACCGGAACGGGCGGCGTTGCCGCCGCCCGTTCGATGCCGTTATGGCATGTTCTTCATCATTTCCGGAGACATGGGCATCATGTTGGCGTTGAGGTGATACATGACCCAGAGCGAGCCGCTGAGGGCAATCACCACGATGAGGAGGGTGAAGATGAACGCCATCATGTTCCACCCGCCTTCCGACTTCGTATCGAGATGCAGGAAATAAATCATGTGCACGACGATTTGGATGGCGCCGAAGATCATGATCAGCGCTACCGTCGTGGACTTACTGTCGAAGACGTGGCCCATGACCAGCCAGAAAGGTATCGCCGTGAGGATCACGGAGAGAACAAAGCCGGTCATGTAGCTCTTGAAGGTGCCGTGGCTGGCCTCATGGCCATGTCCGTGTCCATGATCGTGATGGGCGTCGTGACCGTTCCCGTGCGTGGTTACATTCGAGCTCATCCGACAACTCCGATCAGGTAAACAAAGGAAAAGACGCCGATCCAGACAACGTCAAGGAAGTGCCAGAACATGCTGAGGCACATCAGGCGGCGCTTGTTTTCGGCGATCAGGCCGCGCCGGCGGACTTGGATCATCAGCGTGATCATCCAGACGATACCGATCGTTACGTGCAGGCCGTGGGTGCCGACCAGCGTGAAGAAGGCCGAGAGGAAGGCGCTGCGCTGCGGGCCGGCGCCCTCAAGAATGAGGTTCGTGAATTCGTAGAGCTCAAGCCCGACGAAGATGGCGCCGAAGATGCCGGTGATCGCAAGCCATTTCAGCGTCGCCCCCATATTCTGCTTCTGCATCTGCAGCATCGCAAAGCCATAGGTGATCGAAGACAGCAGCAGCATCGTCGTGTTGACGGCGACGATCGGCAGCTCAAAGAGATCGGCAGGCGAAGGTCCGGCCGCATAGTTGCGGCCGACCACGGCGTAGGTGGCGAAGAGGACTGCAAAGATCAGGCAGTCGCTCATGATGTACATCCAGAAGCCGAGCATTGTGCTCCCTTCGGGATGATGCTCCTCCGTCATGTAGAAGACGGGCGCCTTGTCGGCCTCGGTGGCGGTTTTAGCGTAGGTCGTCGTCATGGTTTATACCTGTCCTGGGAGCAGCCTGGTGCGCTCCGCTTCGGTGGTGGTGACTTCTTCCTTCGGGATGTAGAAGTCACGCTTGTAGTTGAAGGTGTGGCCGATCGCGATGGCGATCATTGCGACAAAGGTAACGGCGGCCAGCCACCACATGTACCAGATCATGCCGAACGAGAAGGCAATGGCTATGACGCCGAGGATAAAGCCGGTACCCGTATTCTTCGGCATGTGGATCGGTATGAAGCCATCTGTCGGGCGCTTGTAGCCGCGCTTTTTCATATCCCACCAGCTGTCGTGATCGTAGATGATCGGCGTGAACGCAAAGTTATATGCGGGCGGCGGAGACGAGGTCGACCATTCCAGCGTACGGCCGTTCCACGGATCGCCGGTCACGTCGCGCAACTCCTCGCGCCTGACGAAGCTGACGACAAGCTGGATGAGGAAGCAGGCAATTCCGATCGCAATCAGAACTGCGCCGAAGGCGGCGATGACGAACCAGATCTGCAGGGACGGATCGTCGAAGTGGTTCACGCGGCGGGTAATGCCCATCAGGCCGAGGATGTAGAGCGGCATGAACGCAAACCAGAAGCCGATCTGCCAGAACCAGAAGGACATCTTGCCCCAGAACGCATCGAGCTTGAAGCCGAAGGCCTTCGGGAACCAGTAGTTGATGCCGGCAAACATGCCAAACAGCACGCCGCCGATGATGACGTTGTGGAAGTGGGCGATAAGGAAGAGTGAGTTGTGCAGCACGAAGTCGGCCGGCGGCACGGCAAGCATCACCCCGGTCATGCCCCCGATCACGAAGGTGACCATGAAGCCGATCGTCCAATACATCGGCAGCTCGTAGCGGATACGGCCGTGATACATCGTGAACAGCCAGTTGAACATCTTCGCACCCGTGGGAATCGAGATGATCATGGTCGTGATGCCGAAGAAGGCGTTGACGCTGGCGCCCGAGCCCATGGTGAAGAAGTGGTGCAGCCAGACGAGGTAGGAGAGGATGGTGATGACGACGGTGGCGTAAACCATCGAGGCGTAGCCGAACAGCCGCTTGCCGGAGAAGGTCGCCACGACCTCGGAGAACACACCGAAGGCGGGAAGGATGAGAATGTAGACTTCGGGATGGCCCCAGATCCAGATGAGGTTGATGTACATCATCGGATTGCCGCCGAGGTCGTTGGTGAAGAAGTTCGTGCCGGCGTAGCGGTCGAGAGACAGCAGGGCGAGGACGGCGGTCAGGACCGGGAAGGATGCCACGATCAGGACGTTGGTGCACAGTGCCGTCCAGGTGAAGACCGGCATCCTCATCATCGTCATGCCCGGCGCGCGCATCTTGACGATGGTGGCGATCAGGTTGATGCCCGACAGCAGCGTCCCGATACCGGCGATCTGCAGACCCCAGATGTAGTAGTCGACGCCCACTCCTGGACTGTAGGCCGCATCGGAAAGCGGCGGATAGGCGAGCCAGCCGGTACGGGCGAATTCACCGACGAAGAGCGAAATCATGACGATGATTGCGCCGGCCGTGGTCATCCAGAACGAGAAGTTGTTGAGGAACGGGAACGAGACGTCGCGGGCGCCGATCTGCAGCGGCACGACGAAGTTCATGAGACCCGTCACCAGCGGCATCGCCACGAAGAAGATCATGATGACGCCGTGGGCGGTGAAGATCTGATCATAGTGGTGCGGCGGCAGATAGCCGGGGTTGCCATTGAAGGCGACCGCCTGCTGCAGGCGCATCAGGATCGCATCCGAAAAGCCGCGCAGGAGCATGATCACCGCCAGCACGATGTACATGATGCCGATCTTCTTGTGATCGATGCTGGTGATCCATTCGTTCCAGAGCGAACCCCAAAGACGGAAATAGGTGAGGAGCCCGAGGACGGCGAGGCCGCCGATTGCGACGCCGATGAATGTCATGACGAGGATCGGCTCGTGGTACGGGATCGCGTCGAGCGTCAGCCGTCCAAAGACGAACTTCATAAGGTCGGGATTGGAAAACATGATGTAAGCCTGTTCGTTTGATATCTTCGACGCCAGGCGTCAGTTGCTGTTGCTCGGATGCGCGTGGTCGCCGCCGGACATGTCCATGCCGGGCATGGATGACATGTCCGAATGAGACATTGGCATGTCGTGGGCAGTTTCCGCCTTAGGCGCATCGTCACCTTGTACTGAGGCTTCAGGCCCGAAGTAGCGTTCCTGATTGGGCGAGCCGAACTCGTCGATCGGAGCTGCGTCCTGAATCAGGCGCTCGCGATTTTCGTGGCTCTCCTTGCCAGCGCCGCCCATCATGTCGATGTGCATCATCTCGTTCATGCACATCTTGCCGGGAGTGGCGCACAGGTTGAGGATGGCATTGTAGAGACCGTTGTCGAACGATGCATAATACCGAGCGGGTTCGTTCTGGCTGGGCTTTTCAAGCTTCAGGTAGGCGTCTCGGCTGAGTGGCGTGCCTTGTGTCTTCGCGTTTTGAACCCACTGGTCGAAATCGGCCTGGCTGAGACCATGGAACTTGAAGTGCATGCCGGAAAAGCCGGGGCCGCTGTAGTTCGCCGATAATCCCTCGAATTCGCCCGGATGGTTGATAACGGCGTGAAGCTGCGTCTGCATGCCCGGCATCGCATAGATCTGACCTGCCAGAGCCGGTATGTAGAACGAGTTCATAACCGAAGAGGCGGTGATCTTGAAATTGATAGGCGTGTCGACCGGAGCTGCCAGCTCGTTGACCGTCGCGATGCCGAGATCGGGATAGAAGAACAGCCATTTCCAGTCGAGCGCCACGACTTCCACGTTCAACGGCTTGGCGTCTGCCGGAACGGTTCGCTCCGAATCAAGCCGGCCGAGCGGCCGGTACGGATCGAGCTGGTGGGTGCTGATCCAGGTCACCGCGCCCAAGGCGATGATGATGGCGAGCGGCGCCGACCAGATGACAACTTCGAGACGGGTCGAATGATGCCAGTCGGGATCATATGTCGCCTCGGTGTTCGACTGGCGATACCGCCAGGCAAAGAACAGCGTGAGGAAGATGACCGGTACGATGATCAGCAGCATCAGGACGGTGGAGACGATGATGAGATCACGCTGCTGAACAGCGATATCGCCGGAGGGGGCCATAACAACCATATTGCAGCCGGCAAGCAGGAGGATCAGCGGCAATACGGATAAGCGGCTTGAAATCTTTAATAGTCTTGGCACTTTTGAAAGCTCTTCTCGTTTCGACCATGCAGCCACTAAAGGAGGCTGGCCGTTAGCGGTATGGGGTGTTTCGTCGCACTGCAGCAAAGATGCCGGAACAGCCCGAAACGCTCGCTGCGCTATTCGACGCAGATGCCTCTGGTACGATTGGCCGGGACATGGGCGCGCAACGCGAATCGACGAGTCCTGCCCTGCTGGCACGCGCGTCGCCCGGCGCATTTCCATACGCAGATACAATTTCCCTGCGTGGATACAATTTCGAAAACACGAGATGAACTATTTACGTCATTCGGACTTGATAACCTTGCAGGTTTCATCAAGATCATCCTGAGGCAGTTTGCCGCAAGCACATTGACGAGGAGGCGTTAAATGGCTGGAGTGCACTACGGACCGTCATCGACCGCGCTGGAACGGGACGCGCGAAAATATCACGACGACAGACCTGTCTCGCCGGGCAGTATTGCCATCGGCGTGGTCATCGGGCGCATGTCCGAATTCTTCGACTTCTTCGTCTACGGTCTCGCATCGGTCCTTGTCTTCCCGCAGCTTGTCTTCCCCTTCGCGCCCGACCGTTTGACGGCGACGCTCTATTCCTTTGCAATCTTCTCGCTGGCTTTTCTTGCCCGTCCTGTCGGTTCCGTCGTCTTCATGACGATTGACCGCTTTTACGGCCGCGGCACAAAGCTGACGATCGCGCTCTTCCTTCTCGGCGGCTCGACTGCCTCTATCGCCTTCCTGCCGGGCTATAACCAGATCGGCTACTGGTCTGTGGCGCTCCTTGCACTCTTTCGTCTTGGTCAGGGCTTTGCTCTTGGCGGCGCCTGGGACGGTCTTGCGTCGTTGCTGGCTCTGAACGCGCCGCCCAGACACCGTGGCTGGTACGCGATGATCCCACAGCTCGGCGCGCCGATCGGCTTTGCGCTGGCGAGCATCCTGTTCGGCTACTTCATCACCAATCTCTCAAATGACGATTTCCTCTCCTTTGGCTGGCGCTATCCGTTCTTCGTCGCCTTCGCCATCAACGTCGTGGCGCTCTTTGCACGCTTGCGCCTGGTCATGACGAAGGAGTTCGGCACGCTTCTCGAACAGAATGAGCTGGAGGCCGCGCCTATCCTCGAGGTTTTTCGGATTCACGGTCGCGATATCCTGCTCGGCGCTTTCGTACCGCTCGCGAGCTTCGCGATGTTCCATCTCGTGACGATCTTCCCCCTTGGTTGGGTGAGTCTGCACGGTACCCAGTCGCTGGACGCGTTCATGGTCGTCCAGATCATCGGAGCCCTGGTGGGCTTAGCCGCGATCATCGCTTCAGGGCTGATTGCCGATCGTATCGGCCGCCGCGGCCAACTCGCCGTCTGCGCGCTGCTGATCGCGATCTTCTCGTTCATTGGTCCGATGATGATCGCCGCCGGCGATACCGGCCTTGACGCATTCGTTATCATCGGCTTCGGCGTTCTTGGTCTGTCGTTTGGCCAGGCGACGGGCTCGATCTCTTCGCGATTCGGCCGCGGCTATCGCTACACGGGCGCCGCCTTTACGTCGGACCTCGCCTGGCTCGTGGGTGCCGGTTTTGCTCCGCTTGTGGCACTCAGCCTAGCCAGCCGCTTCGGCTTGCCTTTTGTGGGATATTACCTGCTGTCGGGTGCCATCTGCACGCTTGCCGCGCTTGCCTTCAGCAAGGCGCTGGAGCAGCGCGAATAGAAAATGAACGCATAGGGCCGGATGACGAGAGTGGCTTCGGAGCGCGCGTCTGGAAGCTCCCGCGGTAGGGCTCGGATCAGAATGCATTGGCCGCCTCCGAAGCGTTGCAATCAGCCCGTCTGAATGGGAATTGCGGCGTGCTGTCAGATAGATGAGACGAGTCTGCAGGATTTGTTTCGGGATGAAGCCGGATGTGAAGGAAGCAATTTTGCGGCGATCATCCTTTCGCTATGGATACGCGGCGGGCAAGGAGGCCGGCCCGGATCTGATCGGCCTTACTTGCTGGTGGTTGCGGTTGGGCTGCGGGCTTGTCGTCGGCTCGCTTGAGGCTGAGGTAACGTGCTTGAGCGGCCTGACGGTCCGCGGCAGACAGCTCCTCGACCGGCGCGCCGTGGATGTCGTGGCGCATGGAGCCGGGTTGGGCCGAGGCAAAATAGTAGCGCTTGGAATGAAGGTAGGCGCCGGTCGCCTTCCTCAGTGCGGTCACGCCGGCATCGGGCTTGAGCAAGGGTCGAATCTCATTCCAGAGCCCAAGTGCAAATGGGCGGATTTCATCACCGACCTTTGCCGGGAGAACGTCGATCGGGCGAACAAGCAGGGCGTTAATCGCCTCTGCTTTTCGAATGGCGGCCTCGTTTGCCGTAATCGGGCTGATGCTGGCCGTCCAGGGTTTGGTCATCGATAGGCTCCCATTTTTCTCGTGTCATAGGAAAGAACGATGAATGCTGTATGATACGGATCGTAGATCCTAATTGCCTGCATGCCCTTCTCTTGGCTGCCTCCGACATATGTGAATCAAGAGTGGGCCTGGCAACGGCAGATCGCGGAGTTTGAACCAGGCACGGTATATAGCCGCCGAGAATGCCGGCAGTTTGAACATGCCCCGGGGGTTTGCTCGGAGGAATCGACCGCGTAGATTGCGAGTTGGCCGATGAATGCTTGGGCGCTGCGATCTTCAGGCTCCCGATTAAACGAGTACCATGGGCCTCTATATGGCCAAACGATGGACGCGGTTCCCTCGGTGCCTACCTTTCACCGCTTCAGCCAAAAACCGAGCGCGTCGGACGTCCTGGTGGCGCGCTGTGAAAGATACATCAGGCCGACAAGCGACATATACGCAAGTGCTGCGATCAGCGGCAAGATCAGCGCGAGTGTCGTGACGTTCACGACAATCTGTCCAAATGTAAGTCCGTAGAATATCCAGACCGCCCTTCGGTAAACCCGTTCCGGAATGACGCGGAACTGCACGAGCGGACTTGACCTCTGAATGAAAGGGCCCAGATAAGACATACCCTAGAACCTGGAGGAGGGAAAATGAGCATTCGCACGATTACTCTCATTCTCGCGGGCGGCCTTGCCTTGTCAGGCTGCCAATCTGGTTCAACATCCCAAGGGGGACGGTACGGGGAGTTCGGCTGCATGGCCGGATCCGTTGGCGGCGCGGTCGTCGGCGGTCTCCTCGGAGCGACCATCGGCGCGGGAACTGGTCAGCTGTGGGCCGTTGGCGGCGGCGCTGTGCTGGGTACTGCGGCTGGCAGCGCCTTAACCTGCAGCTGATGCGAAGGGCCGAATGATGAAAAGAGTAATCCTGTTGACGGCATTCGCATGCGCCCAGACCGTTGCGGTCTGGGCGCAGGATCGACCGCTGGCCATGAACCAAGGCCAAATGAATCAGATCGACCGTGATGGCAACGGCGCGGTGGATCGATCCGAATACCAGGCGTTCATGACCACGGCTTTCTCGAACCTCGACAAGAACAAGGACGGCAGTCTCAGTCCCGACGAGGCGAGGGTTCTCAATGCCAAGCAATTTGCCGCCGCCGATGCCAACCGAGACGGCAAGGTAACCCAGAACGAGTTCCTGAACAGGGTGATGGCGGACTTCAAGACGGCCGATCGCAACGGGGACGGCAGCCTGCAATAGAACGCGCGTATCAATTTTCGATTTGAGTGAGCCGACTGAAACCGCGTCGCGGTCGCCGTGACGCGGTTTCAGCCGCATGTGTGATCCGCAAAAAGCGTCCATCGCCGGGAACGATCAAAGTGGATGGGCCGCTGGTTCCGCGGGAAACGCGCCTCCGGCTGCCATAGTGTCGCACCGGCAAGATCGCTCTTGAACCTGTTGCGCCGCAGCATTACATCGCCGGTGATCGAAGCGATTCACCTCCTCCCGAAGCGCTTCGGCTTGACGGACAGCACTCCTCCTCCCAAGCTGTCGGTCACCTATCGAAGCCCGGCGCATCTCCTCCCCGCGCCGGGCTTTTTCATTGCCACGAATGATTGAGCGGACGAAGGCGACGTCACATCGCTTGCGGCCATCGGCGCACCACCGAGCGCATGGTCTTACGCCGCAACCAGCAATGCGCGCAGATCGGTCTTGCGCCGAACCAGATCGGCGACGCTGTAACGATCGAACACCGCAACAAAGGCCTTCGTCGCTTCTGCAAGAACGGGAGGCATGCCGCAGGCGGGCGCGACAGGACACTCGGAACATTCGAGCAGGCCGGTCAGGCCTTCGGTATGCCGCAGGAGAGCGCCCAAGTTGATATCTTCGGCAGGCTGATGCAGCCGAATACCGCCGTTCCTGCCGCGCACGGATTCGATAAACCCAGCATTTACAAGATCTTGAACGACCTTCATGAGGTGGTTCTGGGATATTCGAAAAGTTTCGGCAATTTCGCGGATCGAGCATAGCTCGCCCTCGCGCGCGCCCAGAAACAAAAGCGCGCGAATTGCATAGTCGGTATAGCGTGTCAGTTTCATCATCATGCCTGCGTCAAAAAGACCGGTCCGGAAAAGATGCATTCATTAGCATGTTTTATCCGATCGTTATAGATGCATTCCAGATGCATGTTTTTGGGCATGGATGCGCTGATGGAATTGGTAACCGAACAACAGATCTCCGCGGTACTCGGCAGATTTTACCAACGGGTTCGTAAGGACGAGCTGCTGGGGCCTGTCTTTGCGGCGGTCGAGGATTGGGATGAGCACCTCGAGCGGCTTGGCGAATTCTGGTCATCGGTGATGCTGATGAGCGGCCGCTATAAGGGCAACCCCATTTTGATGCACCTGCTGCATGCCGACCGCATCCGACCCGAGATGTTCGACCGGTGGCTCGGACTTTGGGAGATCACCACGAAAGAGATTCTGCCTCCGCAGTCTGCGGCCACCATGCAGGCTAAGGCCAGACGCATCGCCGGCCGCCTAGCCACCGCAATCCATGGCTCTCGACCGGGTTCTGCTGATCCGCGTCAAGAGCGGCCCCATTCGACACCGGGATAAGACGCTTTCACCTGGGATCGTCCTTGATGAAAGCCATCCTGGAGCAACCCCGCCCGAAACCCCGCATCATCTAGAGCTCGTCGGTTCCGTAACACTCGCGATCGAGTTCTACGATCGGAAACCCGCAACTTTCCAGCAAGTCTAAGAAAGGACATCGCATGCTGAAACCTCTTTCTCCTCACACCATTGCGCTCGTAAAACAAAGCGTTCCGGCGCTGGCAGTCCATGGAGGCGAAATTACAAAACGCATGTATGCGATCCTGCTCCAGGACGATCACATCCGCGAGTTGTTCAATCACGCAAATCAGGGCGAGGGCGGATCGCAGGTTAAAGCGCTCGCGACGGCAATCCTGGTCTACGCCCAAAACATCGAGAACCTGGGTGGGCTCGGACCAATCGTGGAACGGATTGCCCACAAGCATATTGGCTATAACATTCTGCCTGAACACTACCCCTTCGTTGCCAAAGCCTTGCTTTCTGCGATTGCCGACGTTCTGGGCGAAGCGGCGACGCCGGAGCTCATCAGCGCCTGGGGAGAGGCCTATTGGTTTCTGGCCGAGATTCTCAAGGAACGTGAATCACAAATTCGATCTGAAATCACAGCGGCGGCCGGAGGATGGGATGGCTGGCGTTCATTCACGGTGAGCGAGAAGGTGAAAGAAAGCGAGGTCATCACGTCCTTCGTTCTCCGCCCGACCGATGGCGGTTCGGTCATCAGACACAGGCCCGGGCAATACCTTACCTTCCGCATCAAGCTGCCAGATGGCACGCAGATCAAGCGAAATTACTCAATCTCGTGCGGTCCCAATGACGAGCATTATCGCATTTCGGTGAAGCGGGAAGCCGCCGGACAGGGCGGATCGATCTATCTGCACGATCACGTACAAGTGGGCAGCACGCTGGAAGCGACGCCGCCAGCCGGCGATTTCTATCTTCCCGAAGAACCGGCGCGGCCCGTCATCCTCTTGTCGGGCGGTGTGGGCCTCACCCCCATGGTCAGCATGCTCGAAGCCATCGCCTCCGAATATCCGGACTTGGAAGCGCATTTCGTACACGGGGCACTCAATAGCTCAACCCAGGCAATGGATCGCCACGTAAGATCGCTTGCAAAGACACATGGGCGTGTTGCCGTTCGAACCTTCTATAGTGACCCCTCGGGCGCCGATGCCGCCGGCTATTCGCATGACCATGATGGTCTTGTTACGGTCGGTTGGCTTCAGGATAACACGCCATTCGCATCCGCGGACTTCTATCTCTGCGGCCCCAAGCCGTTTCTGGGTGCATTGGTCGGAGGTCTCGCCCGCGCAGGCGTGCCGCAGGACCGCATTCACTATGAATTCTTTGGTCCGGCGGATGAACTTCTCGCCGCTTAAGGATACCGCCGGGACGAGTTACTCGTCCCGGCTTCACCATGCGTTCGCGACTGTTCCTGCCGGAAAGTCGCAACAAACGACAAGATACCTCCCACGATGAGCAGGCGATTTCTCCGCTGATCAATCGGCGATGCGTTGCCAGGTGTTTGTCTCGAGCGAGCGCTCCATCGCATCGATGATGCGCTCGTTCGCAAGGCCGAACTGAAAGTTCGGAAAGCAATCTGAATCGTTGATGATGCCGTCGATGAGATCGCGAACCTCGATGACCTTGACGTCGAAATAGCCGAGGCCGCCGCCGGCGAAATCGAAGCCGAAAAAGGCTGAGAATTGCGGCACCTGGCTGCCCGCATAGATCGTTTTGAAGCCGCGATCCGGCTTCGGGTCGTTGAACCGGGAAATCTTCAACTCATTGAAGCGTTCGCCGTCCATGATGATGGTGCCTTGCGTGCCGGAGACTTCCCAATAGACGCCGAAGACCTTGCCGGCGGCGACGCGCGAGGCCTCGATCGTGCCGCCGGCGCCATTCTTGAAGCGCACCAGGGCCTGGATCTGGTCTTCGTTTTCGACCGCGGCGCGTGGTGCGTCAGCTCCAGCCCTGGCGCCATAACCGGAACCGCCTTGCGGGATAGGTCGCGTCGGAAAGAAGGTCTGCGTCTGGGCGATGACGCCTTCGACGTCGCCCACCAGATACTGGGCCACGGAAATCACATGGCTGCCGAGATCGCCGAGTGCTCCGGAACCGGCTTCCTTGCGGGTGCAGCGCCAGGAGAACGGCAGGTCTGGATCGTTGAAGAAGCCCTGGTCGAACCATCCCCGGAAGCGCATCGGCGTGCCAATGTCGCCTCGATCGATCAGTTGTTTGGCAAGCATGGCAGCGGGCGTCTTGATGTTGTTGAAGGCAACCATCGTCTTGACGCCTTTGGCCTTGGCGGCGGCGGCCATTTCTTCGGCTTCCGCGAGCGTGACCGAGAGCGGCTTTTCGCAATAGACATGCTTGCCGGCGGCGATCGCCGCCAGCGCCATCTGATGGTGCATGGCATTGGGCGAAGTGATGTCGACGATGTCGACGTTCGGATCGTCGACAAGCTTGTGCCAGTCGCCGGTGCTCTTTTCAAAACCGAAGCGGGCTGCGGCTGCCGCCGCAAGATCGTCCGTGGCGTCGGCCAGCGTGTAAAGGTGCGGAACGGCGGCCAGGTCGCGGTAAAGCAGTCCCGCACGGCGATATGCGTCGGCGTGTGCCTGTCCCATGAAACCGGAACCGATAAGGCCGATGTTGAGTGTTTTCCTGGTCATGGCTTTTTCTCCCGGTCAGCTGTTTGCGCGACGAAGGTGCTGAGGATATGAGAAAGAGCCCGCGTCACGGCAGGGCGCGGCGGCGCGATGGCCGGATCCTGCTCGGCCTCGACTACGAGCCAGCCGCGATAGCCGCTGGTCAAGACGAAGCGCGCGAGCGGGCCGAAATCGACGATGCCATCGCCCGGCACAGTGAACATGCCGGCGCACACGCCGCCATTGAAGCTCAGGTCGCTCCTGCGAACGTTGTCGATGACGGAACCTCGCACGTCTTTCAGATGAATGTGAACGATCCGATCGCCGAAACGCTCGGCCAGTCGCATGTAGTCGAAGCCGCCCGCTACCGCGTGCCCAGTGTCAAGCAGCAGGCCAACCTCGGCGCCCGCCCGGTCGAAGAGGGTGGATATTTCCTCGAATGTTTCGGCGACCATCATCAGATGATGGTGGTAGGCGAGGGCGAGCCCATATTCACCGGAGAGCCGCTTGCCGAATTCAGTCAGCCGTGCGGCATAGGCGGGGACATCCTCTCTCGGCATGATGACGCGCTTCGACATCGGCTCATCGAGCGGTAAGCCAGACGCCATCATCGCGACTTCGCCATAAACCATGACCTTGCAGCCCATCGAGCTCAAGAGGTGAGCGTGAGCGTCGACTGCCGCCATTTCCGCTTTGACGCCGCGTTCGGCGAGTTTTCCGGAGTGCCAGCCCGATGCCAGAGCAAGGCCGCGGCGTTCCAGCAGTGGCCGCAAGGCTTCGACGTTACGCGGGAATTTCCGACCCAGCTCGACGCCCCGGTAGCCCGTCTCGGCGGCGTCGTTCAGGCAAGTCTCGAGCGATATATCCGCGCCGAGATCCTCGAGCACGTCATTTGCCCAGGATAGCGGGCTCACGGCGAGCCGAACGCCGCGAGGCAGTCCTGCAAGCTTCTTGGTTGTCATGTCTGTCTCCCCCTCCGATAGCTGGTCATGAATACCAATCCGGTGCAATCACAACGGCTGGCCCGTCCGCATCGGGACAAGCGCCTCGGATGCTTTCCCCGGCACTGCCTGAGGTCCTGGGGATTGAGCGGCCGCATTCATGCATGAAGGACATCTGTCCGGCATCGTTGGTCGAGCTGAAGCCAGCCAGGTCAAGATAGTGAACCTTGCTGGGCACTGATGCGCAAGCAGAGGGGGAGCAATCAATGAGCAGCGCGGCACAATCTGCTATAACGGCCACGGGACGCGCTGGGTTCTGGCGCAGGAGACGGATGGCGATGCTGCTACGATCAAGCTGCTCGCCCGTCCGGCACTTTATTAATGAGGCTAATCATGCGCTTTGCCATCAACCATATCACGGCCCCGAACCTGTCTCTTGAGGCGTTCTTTGCTACGGCAAGGGAGCTTGGTATTTCCGAGGTCGAGATCCGCAACGACCTGCCGGATATCGTCGGGACGACCGATCCTGCGGCGGTCAGGGTTGCGGCCGAAAATGCCGGGGTCACGATCGTTTCGATCAATGCTCTGTATCCCTTTAACGTCTGGTCTGTCGATCTGCCCGGGAAGGCGCTGAAGCTTGCGGACTACGCAGCAGCGAGCGGCGCGAAGGCCTTGGTGATGTGCCCGCTCAACGACGGCAACGAGGTTTCATTCGATGCCGTGGTAGCAGCTCTGAAGGCGATGAAACCGATCCTCGAAGAACGGCGACTGACGGGCCTCGTGGAGCCGCTCGGATTTCCGATATCGTCCCTTCGCACCAAGAAGGAAGCCATTGCGGCAATCGAAGCGGCGAACGGCAAGGGCGTTTACAAGCTCGTGCACGACACCTTCCATCATCACCTTGCCAGCGAGACGCAGTTCTACCCGGAGTGGACGGGATTGGTGCATGTCTCCGGCGTGGTCGATCCGCATGTCGCGGTTGACGACATGCTCGATGCCCATCGCGTGCTCCTGGATGCCTCCGACCGGCTGGAAAACATCGCCCAGATCAAGGCGCTGACGGCAGCGGGCTTCGAGGGCCCCTACAGCTTTGAGCCCTTCGCGACAGAAGTGCATGCGCTACCTGACCCGAAATCTGCGGTTCAGGCAAGCATCGAGCATATCAGACGATCTCTCTAACTTATGAACGTTTGCTGCAAAGTGCTTCTTCGAGCGTATGCATCAATTGCGTAACGTCGACCGGCTTTCCCAAAAAGGCGAAAGCGCCACCCTCCATGACGGCCGATCGGGTTCGCTCGTCCTTGTAGGACGTCATGAAGATCATCGGAGGCCGGGCAGGATCATGGCTGAGCAAGGCCTGCAACTCGATGCCGCTCAGGCCGGACATCTTCACATCGACAAGCACGCAGTCGATCGTTCTGCGGTCCGCTTCGGAAAGAAAGGCTTCAGCAGAGGAAAAAAGCCGACTCCTATAACCGCATGACTTTAGGAGATCGTCGAGGGCTTCCCTGATAGCCTCGTCATCATCGACGATTGCAATAGTGGATGTGTGGGACAATTACAGAATACCTTGCTGGGGGCCTTTTTTGCTTAACTATGCTCCCGCGCACAACAAATTAACACCATACATGAGTCTAGGTTTCAGGCATTGCCGTCTGGGCGATCTCTGCGAGGCGGACCAGGTCGGCCAGTGATTTTGCCTGCATCTTACGCATGACATTGCCTCGATGAAGCTTCACCGTAATCTCGCTGATGCCGAGATCGTAGGCGATCTGCTTGTTCATCAAGCCTTTGACGACGGCGCGCATGACCTCCCGCTCCCTGGGAGTGAGAGATTGCGCAAGTGCGACGACGGCTTCTGTGGCGGCGGCTTCCTTTCGCTCAGCGGCGTTCCGTTCTATGGCAGCGGTTACGGCATCGAGAATGTCTTGATTGCGAAAGGGCTTCGTGAGGAAATCCACCGCTCCTGCCTTCATCGCCTTCACGCTCATGGGGATGTCGCCGAATCCCGTCATGAAGATGATCGGCAGCCGACTTCCCATCTGCTCGAGTTGTGCTTGGAAATCGAGGCCGCTCAATCCCGGCAATCGGACGTCGAGAAGAATGCATCCGGGTCTTGCAAGGTCTGCACGATCAAGGAAATCTGCGGCGCTTTCGAAAGCAATGGCCTCCATACGCATCGACCGAAAGAGATCGACCAGCGCCTCCCGCATCGAGAGATCGTCATCAACAACGTAAACGATGGACGTCATTGACGGAACTTGCTGTTTCCGTTCAGGCATTATCGTCCTCTATGGGCAGTATAATCTCGAAAACCGCACCGCCTTCGGGGTGATTGAATCCATCAAGTCGGCCACCTTTCGCCTCCAACATGCTGCGGCAGATCGTTAGACCCATGCCCATGCCGGAAGCCTTGGTAGTATAGAAGGGGGTGAAGAGTTTGGCGATTGCTTCCTCGGGAATGCCCGGCCCGTTGTCGCGTATCGAGATGCAAACAGAATGTTCGTCCTTGCGCTCCAGCGTCAACTCGATCCTGCGCGGATGGTGGGGGCAGTCAGCCATGGCCTGCATGGCATTGGTCATCAGGTTGATCAGCACCTGTTGAAGTTCGAGCCGAACCGCCTTCACCGCTTGTAGATCCGCCCCCACGATGGTCTCAAGGAGCACAGTGCTGCGCTGGAACTCATGATCCATGAGGGTTTGGGTCTCCTCCACGAGCTTTTCGAGATCAATCCACTCGGCCGGTCGCTCTGTCTGCGACAACATGGAACGGGTGTTGTGGATGATATCGCTGGCCCGCTGGCTGTCGCGGATCATCCGCTCGGCCGAACGCTGAACGGCTGCAAGGTCGGGGGGATCACGATCCAGCCAGCGCAGCAGCGTGCGGGAGTTGACGACGATCGCGCCGAGCGGTTGGTTGAGCTCGTGGGCTAGCGAAGCGGAAAGAGCACCAACGGTGGCGGCACGCGACGCTCGGGTCAATTCTGCCCGCGCTTCCACGAGCGCCTGCTGAGTGAGCTCGCGCTGCGTTATGTCGATCATCCCCACGACGACACGGTGAAAGGCGTCAGCATCTTCCGGGAAACGGATGCTGATGAGGACCAGTTTCGTCTCGCCGGCGTCGGTCGTAACATTGCCTTTGCCTTCGAAATGCGTGTCTCCGCAAAAGATCGCAACCAGTTGATCAATGAAGGAGTTGTCGGGCACGATAAAATTGCGGCCAGCCCCAGGCTCGCATGCCTTTGGTCCAAGCAATTCCCGAGCGCCTTCGTTTGCAGCAACGGTACGAATGAGCCCGATGCACTGAATGATCTCTCCCGGATTTGAGCGGAGATAATCGCGAAGATCCTCAACGCCAGCGGCTTTCACGTTCATAAGATGGGCGCGAACCATCGAATAATCGCGCTCCCAAAGGGCAACACGCGCCTCATTGAAGATCGCGCGATAGCGGGCTTCACTTTCTCGAAGGGCAGCGTTCTTACCGATGAGTTCGGCACGAAAGGCTTCGCTGCGCAGAAGAAGCGCCGCCGTGATCGACAGTGCCGCAATCGAAACGACCATGCGCGAAAGCGCGGAGATGTCTGCGCCGAGGCCATGGGAATAAAGATAAGAAAAGAGAGTCAGCGCACCACAAAGGCAGGCAATCGTTAAGATGCCGGTGCGTGTCATGATATCGCCTGCAAGCAGCAGGACAATTACATAGAGGACGGCAATGGCAATTCTGGTGCTGGTAAAGGTATCGACATAGAAAACCGCCACCGCCAGCACGGCGGCTACGAAGCCCAATGCAGCGTCATGCCCGACAGTATTGCGTCGATTAAAAAGCCGGGAGATCCGAAGACCCAACATTCTGCCCATCCATCCAAAATGTTGATCGCAACCTTAATACGCCAGGCATTGGTTCAAAGCTATACAAAGGTCTGGGACAGATCGGCCTCAGAGTCGCGAGACGTCCGGCCCGGATAAGCTCTTCCGCCGCGCGGCCGTCACCAGCAATGGAAGCTAGTCCGTGCCAACTGCCGACCATCCCGGTACACCCAATCTGAACCAGCATTTACCGGTCCGCTTGGCCAAAAAAAGACCGCCCCGGGGCAAAGGGGCGGTCTGGCGGATCAATGGGAGGAGATCCGCAGACTTCGGACGGAGGGGGACGCCGCGAAGTCGTGGTAGCTGCGGTCGCTACCGGCCTCGGGAGGGATCGAGGCGACGAGTTAAAGATAAGACGATCCGGCGAATGTCGTAATTATACTTAGGTTTGGGTTCGTGCGGACGCTCTGCAGCCCGAAATTGCTTGTTGCCTCGGCGGGAACGTCTTGGAGGAGGCACGACCCGCTTCCAAATGCCGTGTCTTTCGAATCTAGGCACGCGCGGCTGACGACGAAAGAGCGGCATCAAACGGCCGCAAGTCTTGGAAGGGCGGACGGCGCCTGCAAGAGCAGCCTTGTCGCCGATGGGAGCTTATTGAGAGCGCTGCGATTACTGCTTCAGATCGTACGCTTGGCCAGCGTCGCGAAGTTCTTTAAGGGTCTTGCCTAGGCAGCTGCCTCCCTCTTCGCCACCCGTTGCCTTTGCCTGTCCGTCCAAGGTGATCGTACCGGCAAGTCGATCCGATGCCACGTAGGTCGCCACACCTTCTTGCGAAATCCTCGAGATATAGAAGACATGCTGCGTGTCTTTGTACTTGCAATGGATGACCAGCGGAAACTGAGCAAGAAGATTATCTTGGGCGCGAGCATCAGTGATAGGAAGTGGAAGTGATGCGCCGGCTACCAGTGCGACAACCAGTTTGAGCAAGCCATTTGACCGTCGGCGGGATGCGTATGTCATCGATCCAAACCCCCTATGTGCTATTGAGATGAATGTCAAAAAGCGCCTCTTGCCATTCGTCGGCAGAAGCCGTGTGGCCTCCGGATCTCATTGCGCTTCGGCCCTTAGTTCGTGAGTGCTACTAGCGCGTCCCGGTCCAGTAGCCGGACCGATCGCTGCAGTTTCCCGTTAAGGCGAACGATACGTCTTTCGCGAAGCTTGGTGAAGGAACGGGCGACGGTTTCGATTGTCAGTCCAAGATAGTCGGCGATGTCACTGCGAGACATCATCATGTCAAATTCAGGTTCTCCGGGATGACGTTCGGCCATCTCCTGAACGAAGGCCGCGACGCGTTTCAATGCGCTTTGTTCGGTCATGACGAGTTGTTTCTCCTGGGCTTTCGCAAGATTCGTCAGGGCGATATTCAGAAGATCCATTGGGATGACCGCATCTTGGTTGGCAGGAAACGGCTGTATGCGTGTTTCGCAGACCGCTTCCGCGAAATCGCTTCGAACCTGTCCCTTTTCGAGCCCGAACCACTCGCCTTTACCGCAGAAGGACAAAATGTGCCTGTGCCCGTTAGCCATCAGCCGATAGATCCGGACGGCTCCGGCTTCGACCTGGTAGATCGCCAGCGCATGTTCGCCTTCACTATAGATGGTCTGATCGGCTTTAAGCCTGATGGTCTGATCTTTCGACGCCGCGGACACGACCGTGTAGTGACCGGGGAATGCCGGAGACTTTTGCTTCCCGACGATATGGCTTTGAAACATTTGCGCTGCCCCCCGTACACGTCGCAAGATACCGAATTGCCGCAAGCCCGCCTATTCGAAGAAGCCCTTACGTACTGCTACGGAAGCTCGAAACCACGGATAGGTGTATAAAGTGGTCGCCCTCTTGATGAGTGTCGCAGGAGGTTTCGATGGCATCGAAAGACGAAGGAGACGGCGAGGCAGACCCTGGAAGAGTCCGCGAGCAGCTTGCCCGCATACTCGCCAGTTCGGAATTCCAGGCTCCCGAACGCGGACGCCGCTTCCTGGAATATGTTGTCGAAGAGGCGCTCGAAGGACGATGCGAGCAGCTGAAGGCTTATACGATTGCACAGGCGGTGTTCGGGCGTGATGCCACTTTCGACGCGCAGAACGATCCCGTTGTTCGCATCGAGGCCGGTCGCATTCGCCGCGCGCTCGAACGATATTATCTGATATCGGGTGGCAACGATCCCGTGCGGATCACCATCCCGAAGGGCGGCTATGCTCCAAGCTTTGATAGCCGCGGACAAGACTCCGGCGCGAGAGGGGCTGCCCCAGTAAACTGCAAGGCTCCGGCGCTTCAACGCAGGGATGGGTGGCTGGTGACCTATCGGGGTCTGCTCCTGCCGATCGGTGTTGCCGCGATCTTCGGAATCGTCGCCGTGCTTGCTCTCATCCGCCCCCTTGAGGATTACCTCACGCCGTCAGCAACATCGCCGGCGCCTGCGGCATCAGCATTGAGGGAGGAAGTCAAAATCGTTGTTGAACCGCTCGCTACGCTCGGCGGGCCAAGGGGCGCCGAGATCGCGAAAGGCCTCGTCGACCAGCTCATTACGCAACTTATGAAGGTGGATGGGATCGTCGTACTTGCTCCAAGCCGCTCCGTCGAGGGATCGGCAGGATCGCTCGTCAACTTGCAGGGAAGTGTTGCGGTCGACGGCATGATCCTTCATCTGCACGCCCGCCTGGTAAAGAGTTCCGATGGCACGGTCGTTTGGGCGAGGGAGTATGATCGGGACCTGCGCGGTCAGACCATTCTTGACGTCGAGGATGACATCGCCGCGCAGATCGCCGAAGAGATCTCCAAGACTGGTGAAATCAGCGGCGCGTTGCCGGCCTTGTAGCGGTTGCGCCGACGCCGATTGGACGTCCCCTTCGCCGGGGGACCATTCGGCCTGCTATAGTTGCCGGTCCTCACTGCGCTGGTGCGGGGTCGATGGCGATGCCCGAGGCGCGCAGGCCGCTGAAGAGTTTCTGCTGATCTT
>NZ_JBNDHT010000104.1:0-25329 GCF_056755115.1 Rhizobium sp. SVR5-2C
CCTCTATGCCGTGCGTTAAGCCTGGCTTTGTGGCAGCGGGCGGCAGGCTCACCCTTCAGCTAACAATCCGTCAAAGACCTCAAGCAGAGCCTCGGTAATAACAGACCCCAATGCATTGCCCGCTGCCCTGATGCCTTCCTCGGTGCCGTCCCGCGATGCCAACGCCAACGCTGTTCCTTGCTCGCTCACAATCGCCTTGGCTCGCTCACAATCGCCTTGGCTCGCTCACAATCGCCTTGGCTCGCTCAATAGCCCACAATGCGAAGTCGCTACGGTTGTCAATCGCTACAGTTTCCAAGGGGCAACTCCACATATTTGGCTTCAGGGCTTGTCTCTAGGCGCTTCGGCTGCGGATGCCAAGGCGGGAGGCAATGCACTAGTCTCAAAATGTATAGTTTGCGAGATGTTCTCTTGACGTGTCTCAAAACGTGTCTCATAACGCATGCATCGAAACGTCTTAAGGAATTTGAGACATGACCCTTGTTGCTTACATTCGTGTTTCTTCGGTTGGCCAGAGCCTTGAGGTGCAGCGTGACAAGATGCTGGCGCTGGGGGTGGAACCAGACCACATCTTTGAAGAGAAGCGCTCGGGCGTGGACAGCAATAGGCCTGCCCTCAAAGATGCCCTCCGCTTCGCTCGGAAGGGTGACACCTTTGTCATCACCAAGATTGACCGCCTAGCCCGCTCAGCTACAGACCTCCTCAACATCGTGAGCGAGCTGAAGAACAAGGGGGTAAGCTTCAAGGTATTGGACCAGGACATTGACACAAGCTCGCCTGCTGGCCGTGCCATGTTGCAGATGCTGGCTGTCTTCGCAGAGTTCGAAACGGCTATCCGCTCGGAGCGCCAGATGGACGGCATTGCGAAGGCCAAACAGGACGGCACAAGGTTCGGCAGGAAGCCACAGGCAACGGAGGATGTGGTCTCTGAAATCCGCCGCATGCGGACGGAGGGCCTTCTCATCAAGGACATTATGAAGTCTACCGGCCTGAGTAAGGCGACTGTGTATCGGGCGTTGGGAAGCGCCTCAGAGGACACAGCGGCCTGAGAAGCACATTCCTGTAATACTGGAGAGAGCTCGCCCTTGGGTGAAACCATAGGCGGGCTTTTGCTTTCAACCAGGACCTGCGAGCCTCATCATCCGGAGACCAGAATTGAAAGTCTTTGTGGCTCTCTCGCGTAGGTGCTTCCCACTCAGCCACCATCCAGCCAGCCTTTGCCTTCTTCGAGAGTGCTTTAAAGCCCAGCTGCGTGTCAGCCCCATAGTATTCGGCGAGGCGGTTGCACTGGGCGTCCGTGATCTTCTCTCCCTCCTCGCTACGATCAGGGTGGGCCTTTAAGATGGCGAATGCATGCGGGCGAGCAAACATGTGCTGTGCCTCTCGCATTAGCCGGAGGGCCAGGCTTTTGCCCCGGAAAGACGGATCGACCCACGCCCGCTCAAGGAGAATAACCCGCTCCAGAAAGTCGAAGTCAAGGTGGGGCAACTGCCGCTTAATCATCGAGCGCTTTTTCCGCATGATATTGAGAGCTTCTAGGCAATGGCCGCTTCGCGCGTCATAGCTTTCGAAGGCATCAGCTCCCGGCAGTGAGAAGCAGTAATGTACGAAACCCTTGAGCTCAGCCACCGGAGCGTCAATCGTGCGCTGCTCTTCATCACTGAAAGGCTTGCAGGTGATCTTGAAATTTAAGACCTCATCGTCCTCGCTGCGGGTAATGCGCGTTGAGATATCAAAGGTTTCGTACAAAGCAGGCCTCCCGGTGAGTTGCTCGTGTAGCTAGAAACGCTGCACGGCTCGTACACGCAGAAACTCCCTAAGGCAATGTCTAGAGCGCTCAGCGCCTTGGTAGGCATTCCCGCATTACCGAAAGAAAAACTCTCCCTTGGGTGAAACCATTGGCGGGCTTTTTGCTTTCAACCAGGACCCACCGTGGTCATTAGCCCAACAAGGTGGCGATGGGTTTTCTGCCAATGGGGTCTCGACCTCCACGCTGTCCCGCTTGGCGAAGCGAATTAGAGACACCGATACTCACCTTTAGGGCGCACATTGAGCGCCAGCGGCCCTTTGGTCTCCGGGAGAGCAGGTGGCAGGTGGTCGCCCATGGATTTGGCACTTTCTAGGCGTCCGAGCTTTCTTACGGCGTTGGTACTGACCAAGTATTACTACAAGCCTACTAAGTACAATATCCGTTTCGTGGGCTGCCTCATGGGACTGCCTTAGGGCCCACCTCATGGGTCTACCTTAGGGACCTTCCTATGCCCTGTCCTACAGGTATGCCTCAGGGGTCTGCCTTGGGGGCAGGCATCGCGCCCGCCTTATGGGTCGCCTTGTGGGTCACCTTAAGGGGGCCGCCATATGCCCTCCCTTATGCCCTGGGGGCCAACTCAATGCTCTGCCTTAGGGGTTGCCTCCGGATCTTCCTTAAGTACTTCCTTGAGTGTTGCCTATGTGTGCCCTTGTTGCCTACCTTGGTTGCCTTGAAATAGCCTATACATTGACTGAAATATATTAGCACAATGCGGAGATATGCCGAATAAGATTGATTTTTACTTAAAATTGGATTACGCCTCCCGCCACACTCAACGAAAGGAAATGCAGATATTGCGATTTGGAAATACTCGGAAAACCCGCAGCACTTTTCGAGCCCGGACACTTCGACGCGTACCTACCGCCAGCGCGATAAGAGACCGATTGGATGTACCGCTGCCCCGACGAGGAAAGTCGACGCATGCCTGAATGGAAAATCTATATCGATGCGGGAGTAAATAGCGGGTCTCCAGACCATCATGGCTTCCGAGCGGGAGCTTTTCTGGCAAGACTTGTTGCCTCGGATTGGGCACATGAATTTTACGGAATGGGGAGAGTCAGAAATACCCAACTGCTATATGCACACGGAATGATCATGTCTTTGGAACACTTGGCCAGGGAGAGAGAGGCAACCCACTTAACCCCGGTCGACATCATCAGCGGAAGCCCGGGCTTCTGGCAAAGCCTAGTCGACACTTGGAATGCAGAGCTGGCCGAACCTAGTAAGGTTCTCACAGCCGATCAGCATGCGGTTTGGAGGAGGCTGGCGCAATTGGACGGTCTCTTAGTCTCCGACCCCCAAGAGCCCCGGTGGGGCCCACCGAAGCCGCCGAACTTGCGAAGGTCAAGGCAGGTCGAGTCCGCTACGCGCAACAAGCAGTGGATTTGCCGCGAAACTTTTTCGAAATTCGTACTGACAACAAACCAGCGTGAAAACCTCTTAGTGGAAAACTGTGAACAGCGAAAAGCCGTCCGTTGAGGACAACCACATCAGCATCCCGGCACGCTCCCTTCAGGTCGAGCAGCCTACCAAGTTCAAGCCTTCCGAAGCCGCGATTGAGCACCTCATGGCCCTCGGCGGGCGAGCCCCAGAGTTTCGCGGCACGACGACTGATCAACGAGCACAAGCCAAGCGCCTGCTCGCACGACAACAATATGCCGCCAAACGGGATGGCAAGTGCCCGGCGATTGTCAAGGAGCGGAACACCAACTGGCCCGATGATCCTAAGAAGCGGTGCTGTGGAGCCATCGCCACCCGCAAGGGACTCTGCAGACGACACTATAACAGAAAGTTTCTCCGTATCCGCGCCAATCAAGCAGGTGGGGAATGGGGGAACACACGGCATTTCGCTGAATGGCAGCTCCCGGGAAACATGAGCGACATCCAGCATGAATGCCTTGCAGCTCTTCCGCTTTACAAGACCTACGAGGATTGCATTGCGGAGATGAATGCAGCTGACCCGGCTAATATACTGATCCCAATCTACGAAAAACCGGTATCAAGAAAATCAAAGGCTTAGAAATAACCACACTATAGGAAGGAGAAGCTAGAAAAACGGCTCTCCTTTCGACAAGTGGCCGTGACTCACGAGTGAGCAATCGCACTCATCAGCGATTACATCGGTACTTACCCATCTAGGTGACCCCTTACTCAACCCACCGCGCCGCACGCGGCAGGGAGCGGCATGGCACGTCTTTTGGAAATCAACTTCAACTATGAAAAGGAAGCCATCTTGGCAGACTTCAATCTTTACACTGCAGTAGCAGGGAGAAACGCGGGAGTTTTCATTCCTGCTTATGTTTGGATAACGCGCGTGGAAGACCACGAAGGGAACCTTGTTTGGACCAATATTGGAGAAGCGCCAGAATTCAGCGATGGCCATTCCAACGACGGCTATTTCGTTGGTACCCTTGCTGGGCTGTCGCAAATCCCCGAGGGGCACACAGCGGTCCTTATTGCCAAGGAGAAAAGCACGCTGGCTTGGCCCTTCGCAGGAGACTTGCGGTCCCTCCATCACCGAAACCCGAAGGGCAAGTTGAGGAAAGAGCATGTATTTATCCGCCAGGTGGATGAACTTGCTGCGTCTCGTGGACTGACTGTCATGAGCCGTCCGCCTGTTTCCGAGGTCGAAAAGGAAACCCTTGCTCAAGCTGGAGATGACGCTGCCGCACGTAGAGATGCAGCTGAGGCGGCAACGGCTGAACCGGAAGACAAGTTTCTGAGGTGAGCGAAGCGAACGATCTAAAACGGATCGTGTGGAACAGATAACTTCGCAAGAGCAGCCACAAGAAAGTTGCGTCCCCCGCCATGTAAGAACACGAAGACGGGGGGCGCAGTTGTCGCGCTCGATTGGCTATCACACATGCAAGTTTCCCGAGCCCTACATTTTGACGGCTGGCTATTGCCCCGATCTACTGCGTTGAGCAACCTTGTAGATCAACTGTTTGCCGCCCTGCCTCAGCCAGAAATAACAGCAGGCCGACGCCACCGCTCCGATGCGGTAGAACGCCGCAAGAGATGTCTTGAAGCGTTGGTGGCGAACCTAGCGCTGATGGCGTTGAGTCCCGCCAAACATGACGGGCTTGCTGTGTCGCTGAAGAACAGGCGAGCGAGCCGGTACGACGCCAAGGCGTTCAATACTTTGATACTGCGTTCGGTCGTAAGTGGCATGGAGGCGCTCAGCCTTCTTGAGCATGATGATGCGATATTTCGCCAGAAGCGCACAATTGTCCGAGATACTGAGAAGCTCAGAGCTCTACTAGTAGGTTGCGACATTGCCCCCAGCGACGTCGGGAGAATCGCGGGCCGCGAGACCATTGAGCTATGGACGAACCGGCATGGACCGCAGGGTAAGGAGGAGATAGATTATTCCGACACAGAGCGGACAATCAAGCTTCGCCAGGAGATGGCCGCAATCAATGAGATGCTGGCTACGACCAACATCGCCTTTGACAAAAAGCTGCTTCCGGCAAGCTACCTCGTTCGGAAATTTCAGCACGACGACACCTCCCTGAGACCCAGCTTTGATCGACACGGGCGGCTTTACGGAGGGATATGGCAAGACCTCCCCAAGAGCCAGCGCTACCTTCTGAGCATCAATCAAGAGTCCGTGGCTGACCTCGATTTCTCTTCAATGTTCATACAGTTAGCCTACAGCTCCGTGGACCGGGAGCCGCCGCTAGGTGACCACTATGCTATCGCCGGTCTGGAGAACCATCGTAAGGTGGTCAAGTCGCTCATTGTCTCTCTCTTCTTTCGCATCAAGGCAGCTGCACGCTTACCTGTCGGTAGCAAAGAGCTGTTACCCGAGGGGTGGGATATGGCGAAATTCAAGGCCGCTGCCGCTGCCCATCATCCAGCTATCGCCCATCTGTTCGACACCAACATTGGCTTTAGGCTAATGGCGATGGAGAGCGACATTCTAGTAGGCGTGCTCTTGCGCCTCTCTCGGGACGGCGTGCCAGCGCTTCCGATGCATGACGGCATCATGGTGCCTGTCAGCCAAAAGCAAAAAGCTGCACGCATCATGGAGGAAGTCAGTGCAAAGCATGTCGGGCGACCTCTTGTTGTCGCTGAAAAACCCATTGAAAGACCGCAGGAAAATAACTTCCCCCTATGGAGCACTATGTTCTCCCCATAGAGCACTAGGTGCTGTCATTGGTGGATATCAATCACCTACAGTCCCCTAGGTGAGCATGGTGGCCCCTAGATGCTCAGCGTTCGGCTTCCCCCTTCTGCCCGGCACTGCGACAACAGATCCTGATACGGCTATACGCCCCATGTCGTCATGCAGCGCCTTCAGTCTGAACCCCGCGCCGTAGCTCCGGCCCACGCTGCCGTTCCCGGCATGCCCCGTCAGGGAGTCATGAAGCTCGTCCGCAAGGCCAGCGTCACAGCGCCTCCCCCGGAGGACATTCCGGCTTATTCCCTAGGGGTGGTCTACGCGTTTCAAATCGATGGTCTTGTACCCGTCTTCAGCTGCCTCATCTTCATCATTATGCTCGGCCTCAGGGGGCACGGCGGTCTTGACCAGCTCAGCGTACAAATGCTTTGCAAACATCGAGCCTGCACCGAGCACGACCCAAAGCGGCACCCCGACAGCCGTCCCTAGCGCGGCAATCCCGGCACCGTGGCCACCGAAGAAAGCAATTCCGACAGCCATTCCCCCGATGCCAAATCGTTGAGAAGTGGGTCTATCATCCCATCCCACCTTCTTGATCTGCTTAGCTATCATTTTGACGAGGGGCCAGATGATTTCGCTTTTGATCGTTGCCCGGAGAGCTTGCTTAGCCTTGGACACCGCGCTGGCGCTTGAGTTTCGGATAGTGAGAAGCTCAACAATCCAGCTCCTCAACGCTGCATTCTGAGACGGCGTGGCTGTCCTCACGATGTGCAGCGCTACCTGTTTTTCTCTTTCGCCTAGCTCTTCCAAGCTGTCCTCCTGGGTTGTAGCGGGCTCATTGCGGCAGGCATCATCTTCGCTACCCACCCTCTACAACGCGAGGCAAGTCTTGTGTTGCTTTGAGAAGCTCAGGGTAATCGACAAGACGACTGATTGCTCGCAGTGCTGCTCGTCTAAACTTGCCTCTGTCTGCCCCATGATGGAAGCGTCGATGGCAGCTCGGACAAACTGCGATAGCGTTATCCACGCTGTCTGGACCTCCTTCGCCCAGTGGTCGAACATGATGGACTTCGAGATATGGCTCCCCGTCCTCGCGAAGGAAGGGCGCTGGCGTCTCGCAGGACTCGCAATGTCCCTTCGCGTTCACGAGCACCCACGCAATCACATTCGGATCACGAATGAAGCGCTGAGAGGTGCCATAAACCTTGACGCCGCTTTGTGGGTTTATCGGTGGCGGAGTGTTATCAATGCTGTGAGCCATTTTGGCTTTTGCCGATCTCACCCTGACGGCAAGGCTGTCTGGATCTGCTGTGGGGGGTTCAGGAACCTCTTGCCTCTCCCAAACCTCGTTGATCATCGCAATCAGCTTCGCAGTGATGCTGGCACCGACGTTTCGGCGCGGCTGGTAGCCACTCAGGAGTGGTAAGCCCAAGTCATCGAGCACCGCTGAAACGTTCGAAATTCGGAATTCGTAAGACGGACCGGATCGATGCGACAATGCACCCGCTAAGACCTCGTTACGTTTTGCGGTTTTATTTACCCTCTCGCCGCGACTTTCAGCGAGTTGCATTTCACGGTAAGCCACCACGCACGCCCTGAGTTCGGCGTCTGTCCACCCTCCAGCTTTAATATCGTCGCTCACCTGGTCACCTATCGGAAGTTTAGGTCCCGCAGGTTACACGCATTCATCTTTCGTGGAGATTACCGCCACGTCATTTCAGCCGGAAATGTGCCATGGGATCGGAAAATCGGGGCTTGGGTATCAATGCCACCAGCCGTACAGCGATTGGCAACTATGTGCCATGTGTGGACATCAGCGCAGCTCTTGCCGCTATTGCAGTGGCTGTCGTCGGAGCAATTGCACAGCAATAACCAACGGAAGCGCGATGCACCAAAACCCGCACAGGCAGGCTATGTAAAACAGTTGAAAATTCTCGTCGCGGCCAATGAGAAAATTCAAGACCACGCAGCGGTAGTTGCATCTCGTCTCATTCACCACGAAAGGCAAGTAGTCCATTGCGAACAAGAAGAAGGGACTGATGATAGAAAACCCGTAAAGCTCTTTCCGGCGGTCTTTGGGGGGAGTGTACAGAAATGGCCCTTGCTCGTGGCTCCTTTCGAAGGCCAGCTTCAACATTAGGCCCAAAAGAATGACGAAGATGATTTGAGCGAGGAAAAGGGTTAGCGCGGAGGCGGGCGTGATCACATAAAATGAAAACGCGGCAATGAATACACCCGACCCAAAAGTCGAAAACACATTCGTTGGCCGATCATTGCGTCTCAAAATTAGGCCACGACAGTAGAAGTAACCGGCTACTAATAAAAAGATGAGGGGGAGCGGACCTATTGGCAAATTGCTTGTTCCTTGATGATCCTCCTTTTCTTCCGGATTTCGATGGTACTTACAACCTTGGCGAAGTAAAAAATCAATAAACGCAACGTCCGCTTTGGGCCCGCAAGCAGGCATTGACGGCTCTTGCTGCCTGATATCGGGAAAATCTCAGCCGCCATCCTCCCTCAGGCGAGCAAGCTTCACGGCCTCTACGCAAGCTCTCGCCTGCTCCAGCAATGGGCCACCAGAGTAGACTCCAAAAGTCATGCCCGACCGTCGCGATGGTGCTTTCGGGCTGTCCTGCCTGCTCTGCCTTGGTGATGAACCAGCGGCGGAAGCTGTGGAAGTTGACGAGACCCGTACGCCTGCCCAAACGGTGCCTGTTCTCAGTCTTCCAATTTGAAGCGCGGGAAGAGCACCATGGCATCCAACTTCGTCTTCAGGCTTACACTACCGTATGCTCGCCCTATGCTAGCCGGTGCGTGCCCGCATATTGCATCCAGAACCTTTTCCTGTACGCCCGCCTCGAAGCCGAGACTCTTGAAGGTGTGTCGCCAGCCGTGGTTGGGGGCAACGTTGGGGTCCTTCACATACTCGCGGGCAAACTCTGCCAGTCGGTTCTTCTTGCTTTGCCAGACACCCGGAAACGATTTGCCAGGTTTGATGGTCATGAAGAGGTAGCCGCTCTGTGCTTTTCCAACGAACTCCATGAAGCCCATTTCGATGAGGTGGGCATGCAGCGGCACCTCGCGGAACTCCTTGCCCTTCACGGTGCCAGCCTCTGGCGTAAGCGTCATGATCCACGCACCCGTGGAAGCGTCTTGGCCGAAGTCTTCCTTGCGGAGCTGCACCAGCTCACCAACTCGGGCACCCGTGTAAGCACAGAGCCAAGGGACCCACCGTTTGGCCAAATCGGTCTGATTGGGCTTGGCCTTCCCGACAAGAACTTTATTGGCTGCCAATAGCAGTGCTCTAGCCTCCGCCTGTGTGAAGTCCCGTTCCCTCACCTTTACCTTTTTGCCCAGCTTCAGGCCGATGCCGGTAGCCGGATTCGAGGCAAGCTTGCGGTTCGCGACGGCCCAATCAAAGACGGACTTGAAGGCCGTCAGATCGCTAGCCTTTACGGTTTTGGCTGACACTGGTTTGCCGGTCTTCGGGTTGGGCGTGGTAAGCCTGTGGTCTTTATAAGCCACCACATCCTCCGGCGTCACTCGTGCGGCATCATCGTGCTTTAAGAAAGCGCTGAATGCCTTAAAGGTGTTCGTGTAGCTCTCCCGTGTGCTCTCGGACTTGCCCACAGCTTTGGCTTCATTCCACCACAGCGCAACAAGACCCATGAGAGAGACGGTGGCCGTCCGCGCTGGCGTAGCGGTCTGCTGAGAGCTTTCCCAGCGTGGATAGCCGGACAGCTTGGCATCGGGAGCAAGCTTCCTGGCCGCCGTCTTCATACCGTCGGCAACTGCCTGGGGGATCTTGGCTGTGAGCCGTGCAATCGACCGCTCGGATAGTGAAGGGATGCCCTTGAGCCTGCCCATGCGTTCGGCGAGTTGGTCTAGATTCTGGCCTCCCGATGGCTGATCGAAGAATGTTGGGTCCGTGGACGCCCGCTCGGCAAGCTCTTGCTCTATTCGGTCCCATTCCATCACAAGCTCAGGGTCCGTGAGGTGGTCCGTGTCTACAGTTCCGGTCTCTGGCGTCACGGTGAGCCGCAGGGAGGTGTCGCTGTCCTGTGCCCAAGATGCGTGAAGCTCCCCGGCGAGGCTAGCAACTTGCCGTGCTGTGAGGTCTATCGGCGTCCCTAACCGGACCTTGGCAAAAAACTCTTCCACGTAGGCGAGAGCTTGAGCTTGCCTGATCCGAGCAGTCGTGGGGTCTGAGGTGCGGAGCGAAAAACGTACGCTTTGCGTACTAGTGGTAACAGTGAAGGACACCGTCGAATCACCCACCGGAACGAGCAGCGTTTTTCCTACCAGCTGAGACTTAATGTCGGCCGGTATCCGCTTCGTAAAGTGGGCGTTTGAGGAGCCTTTCGGGGTCATCGGGCTTACCAATCGTAGGCGCATTGTTACAGACCTTTGTTACAAGGTACTCAATGCGCATCTTCTTGGAAAGGCTTAAACATTTGATCTGGCTAGCGATCAAAATGGAATGGTGCCCAGAAGAGGACTCGAACCTCCACGCCTCGCGGCACAGGTACCTGAAACCTGCGCGTCTACCAATTCCGCCATCTGGGCGACGGAGAGCCATGTAAGGGGGTGGCTCTTTGCTGTCAACTGACATTTTGAAGTTTTCCTGACAGTCTGTGAAAAACAGCAGATATCCCGTGCTAGGGCCGGTCCCGCCCAGCAGGATCACACAGAACTGAACAAGTTTGTGCCGGTCGTGTATGCTCTGCTGCGCGCGCAGTCCTACATCGGAAGGATCAGAAAGGAATCAGCGATGTCCACCCGTCGAACGATTGTCTTCGGCCTTGCCATTGGTCTCCTGCCGCTTGCGGCCAGCGCCGCACCGCCGCTCGCACCGCTTCAGTTGCGCAATCCTGCGATCATCAATGTGCAATCGACCTATTGCGACTACCGCGGCTGCTTCGGCTTCGGGCCCCAGCAGTGGCACCGCCCTGCCTATATCCAGCCGAACTATCGCCCGCCGGAGGCAAGAGGGCCGACTTATTATCAGCCACGCGCGCAGGCCCAGCCACGGCTTACCTACGGTGATCCACCGCCGGTCCAGCGGATCCGCCCCACCGCCGATCGCAGCAAGCACGTCGAATGGTGCCGGAATCAGTACCGGACGTACAATCCGAAGACCGATCGCTTCGTGACCTACCAGGGCTGGTACAAGACCTGCAATTCGCCCTTTGACTAGGCGTCAGCTTTCCGGCGAGGCCCGGTCGGTATGGCCGAGGTCGCGGCCGGGTTCAATGATATCGCGCACGCGCTGCTTGAGCTCCTTGGGGCCGGGGAACCCGCCGTCTCGCTTGCGCTCCCAGATGAGCTCGCCATTGACGCGGATTTCGAAATTGCCGCCGGTGCCCGGGATGAGCGCTACTTCGCCGAGACTGTCAGAAAAGGTCTGCAACAGCTCCTGCGCCATCCAGCCGGCGCGCAGCAGCCAGTTGCATTGGGTGCAGTAGAGGATCGTCACACGGGCTTTCTCAGACATCGGAAATTTCCTTTCGTTCGACTGATTTAAGACCTCGCCGCATCTCGCGCAATCGCGATCGGCCGCACTACTCACCCGAACGGAATCCGAATCGCTGATACCCCAATCCTCGTCATCGGGCATGCCGAGGCGAATGCCGAATGGCTGATGCAACAGACGAGCGCGGCCCATGGGTTAGTCGTCTGGTAGCCAGCTAAAATCAAGCTGGATTGCGCCCTTCATGCTTAACAGGTTTTTTACCGGCAATATTCATTCTCCCCTGCAACAATGGGTTGAGCCGCAATTGCGCTTAGATACTGTTTCGGTAAGGGATTTTTTCAATGATACGGATAAGTGATCTAAAGATTGCCCAGAAGCTGACTCTCGGCTTTGCCGTTCTTGTGATCGGTGCCGCATGCATGGGCGCCGCCGTTTACAAGAATGTTCGTATCGTCGAGGATGTCGGGCAGCAAAGCGAATTGCATGGACGCATCGTGAGTGCCACGACGGACATTCGCCTGTCGCTGGCACGCCTTCAAAGCGCTGTACGCGGCCTGCTCATCACCAAGGATGACCATTACGTCGACAGCATTCAGAAACACTACAACGGCCTTCTTGAAAACATCGAGACTGTGAAGAAGACGGCGGCAGATGATCCCGCGATCACGAAAAAGATGGACGACATGGTCGGCCAGGTCAACGAATGGCGCCAGAACGTTCTCGATCCCGTCATTGCCAAGGCAAGCAAGGATGCGACCCACGATGACGCCGTTAAGTTCGCCATGTCGGACGAAGCCGATACCTATATGGATCCGGCGCAGGCGGTCGTTGATGATCTGCGCGAGCACGAGAAGAAGCTGACCGAAGAAGCCGTCGCCGAAGTTGCCGCTGCAAATACCGCGACGAAGATCACGCTCGCACTCGGCATCGGCTTCCTCATCCTTGCGTCGCTCGTGCTCGCCTTGCTGCTGACGCGAATGATCGGCAAACCGGTCACGGCAATGACCGACCTGATGCTGAAGCTTGCAGGCGGCGATACCTCTATCGAGCTTGCCAATGCCGACCGGCTTGACGAGATCGGCGGAATGGCCCGCGCGGTGCAGGTCTTCAAGGACGCAGCCCATGAAAACAAGCGTCTGGAAACCGAAGCCCTGGCGGCCCGCCAGGCTCAGGAATCGCAGCGCGAACGCCAGATCGCGATCGACGGTGCCAAGGCGGAAGACCTGCGCAGCTTCGTCCATGCGGTCGAGCAGGGCTTCGATGCGCTTTCCCAGGGCGATCTGACCATCCGCATGAACGATGCCGTCGCTCCGGAAATCGAGCCGATCCGCAACAAGTTCAACCAGACGGTCACCTCGATGGAGGAAATCCTCGGTTCGGTCGTTGCCTCGATCGGCGCCATCCGTTCAGGCCTGACCCAGATTTCGGCCGCTTCCAACGATCTGGCGCACCGGACCGAGCAGCAGGCCGCAAGCCTCGAGGAAACGGTTGCCGCACTTTCGGACGCCACGCGCGGCGTGGACGATACCCGCAAATGGTGCGGGACGCGCCCAGGGTGCCGCGACCACCGCACAGGAAAATGCGGAAAAGGGCGGCGAAATCGTTGCACGCGCAGTCAAGGCGATGACCGCGATCGAGCAGTCGTCCAATCAGATCGGCATGATCATCGGTGTGATCGACGAGATCGCCTTCCAGACGAACCTCCTGGCGCTGAATGCCGGCGTTGAAGCGGCACGCGCCGGCGAAGCCGGTAGAGGCTTTGCCGTCGTCGCCCAGGAAGTTCGCGGCCTTGCCCAGCGTTCTGCCGAGGCCGCCAAGGAGATCAAGGACCTGATCTCGACGTCAAGCCGTCAGGTGGATGAAGGCGTGAAGCTGGTCACTGATTCCGGCACCTCGCTGCAGGAAATTGTCTCGCAGGTTGCTGAAATGAGCGGCGTCGTTGGCGAAATCGCCCGCTCGGCGCGCGATCAGGCAATGAGCCTGCGCGAAGTTTCCGCTGCAGCCGACCAGATGGACAAGGTCACGCAGCAGAATGCTGCCATGGTTCAGGAGACCACGACCGCTGCCCAATCGCTCGCCCGCGAAACCGACGATCTTGCCCACAAGGTCGAACGCTTCCGCACCGCTTCGGCCACAAACCGCTATGCCGTCCCGCTGCGTCACGTGGCATAAGCGCGAAGCGGAACAAATTGGTGCTCCCAGAAACTCCATTCCTGCTTCGCAGCAGGGATGGAGTTTTCATTTGCGGCGACTGGTGAAACCATCCACCTTGCTTTGACAGAGTCCCTTGCTCCGCTAGATTCCGTTGCGAAAGGGAGCATCAAAAAATGAGCAAAGATAACCTGCCTTGGGAGGGCGGCTGCCGTTGCGGCCGGGTCAGGCTGAAGATCAGCGCAAGGCCGCTGCTGACCATGGCGTGCCATTGCACCGGCTGCCAGAGAATGTCGTCCAGCGCCTATTCGCTGAGCGCTGCCATCCCTGCGGAAAGCTTCGAAGTGACGCGAGGCGAACCCGTCATCGGCGGGCTGCACGGCCTGACGAAGCACTATTTCTGCCCGCATTGTATGAGCTGGATGTTTACGCGGCCCGAGGGCATGGATTGGTTCGTCAACCTGCGCCCGACCATGCTGGACGATGCGAGCTGGTTCACGCCCTTTATCGAGACCTGGACGCGGGAGAAGCTGCCGTTTGCGGAAACGGGCGCCGTGTATAGCTATGAAACCCTGCCCGAAATGGCTGCCTATGAGGGGCTGGTGAAGGAGTACATGGCGCAGCAGGCGTAAGGCCTACAAGCCCAGGAACAGGAAATCCAGCGCTGCGCTGATCTGATTGGCCTCGCTTCCCAAGCTCAGAACCGCGTCCCCTATTTCGGCGACCGGAATCGCGGCCATCCTTTGTGTGGCGAGGACATAAGGCTCGTCATCAATGGAGAACCGCGGATTCAAGCGCGAAATGGACCAGGACATCTCGCGAATAGGGTAAAGGGGAGCCATCACACGAGAGGGCAAGCTTTCCAGCGTCGTACTCTGTAGATCGACGGCCAACTGGTCATCGGATCGCAACCGGTAGACCATAAACCGCGTCATCAGAATTGCCTGTATTTTGCGAACGGCAATCCGTGTTTCTCGACATACTCATTTTCGAGGCGTATCGCCTCGTCGTTCTCTTCCCGCCACCGGCGTTCGCGCTCGGCTTTAACCGCACGGGCAATGCCTTCCTCAGCGGCGCGGGAAATATTGATGTTGAGTTCCCGAGCGGAGGAAACCAGCTCCGCATTAAGAGAAAGATTCGCGGCCTTCCGCGCAGACTGTGACATGACAATGCTCCAGCTATGCGCAAATTATATGCGCATAGTCTGGAGAAGCAATGGATCACTCATCCCCCATCTTCAGCGCGGCGATGAACGCTTCCTGCGGAATCTCCACCTTGCCGAACTGGCGCATGCGCTTCTTGCCTTCCTTCTGCTTGTCCAGAAGTTTGCGCTTGCGGGTGGCGTCGCCGCCGTAGCACTTGGCCGTCACGTCCTTGCGCAGGGCAGAGATGGTCTCGCGGGCAATGACGTTGCCGCCGATCGCTGCCTGGATCGGGATCTTGAACATGTGCTTCGGGATCAGCTCCTTCAGCCTTTCGCACATGTCGCGGCCGCGCTTTTCAGCAGACGCGCGGTGGACGAGCATGGAGAGCGCATCGACAGGCTCGCCGTTGACGAGGATCGACAGCTTGACGAGGTTGCCTTCGCGATAGCCTTCGAGGTGATAGTCGAAGGAGGCATAGCCCTTGGAGATCGACTTCAGCCGGTCGTAGAAATCGAAGACCACTTCGTTGAGCGGCAGCTCGTAGGTCACCATGGCGCGCGTGCCGACATAGGTGAGTTCCGTCTGGATGCCGCGGCGGTCCTGACAGAGCTTGAGGATGCCGCCGAGATAATCGTCCGGCGTCATGATCGTCGCCTTGATCCAGGGCTCCCGGATCTCGGCGATCTTGACGACGTCAGGCATGTCGGCCGGATTGTGCAGCTCGCGCTCGCTGCCATCCGTCATCGTCAGCTGGTAGACAACCGAGGGCGCGGTGGCGATCAGGTCGAGGTCGAATTCGCGCTCCAGGCGCTCCTGGATGATTTCGAGGTGCAGAAGCCCAAGGAAGCCGCAGCGGAAGCCGAAGCCGAGAGCCGCCGACGATTCCATCTCGAAGGAGAACGAGGCGTCGTTGAGGCGAAGCTTGCCCATGGCGGCGCGCAGATCTTCGAAATCGGCGGCGTCGACCGGGAAGAGGCCGCAGAAAACCACCGGCTGTGCCGGCTTGAAGCCCGGCAGGGCCTGCGCCGTCGGGCGCTTGTCTTCGGTGATCGTATCGCCGACGCGGGTATCGGCCACTTCCTTGATCGAAGCGGTGATGAAGCCGATCTCGCCTGGGCCGAGTGAATCGACATTGACCATCTTCGGCGTCAGCACGCCGACGCGCTCCACCTGATACTTGGCATCCGTGCCCATCATGCGGATCGTCTGGCCCTTGGTCAGCACGCCGTCGATAACGCGCACGAGAACCATGACGCCGAGATAAGTGTCATACCAACTGTCGACGAGCAACGCCTTCAGCGGCGCCTTTTCGCCGCCCGGGCTCTTCGGCGCCGGCAGCTTGTGGACGATCGCCTCGAGGACATCGGGAATGCCGAGGCCGGTCTTGGCCGAGATCAGCACCGCTTCGGAGGCATCGATGCCGATCACCTCCTCGATCTGCTCCTTGATACGGTCGGGCTCGGCCGCCGGCAGGTCGATCTTGTTGAGGACGGTGACGAGCTCATGGTTGTTGTCGATCGCCTGATAGACGTTGGCGAGCGTCTGCGCTTCGACGCCCTGCGACGCATCGACGACGAGCAGCGAACCCTCGCAGGCCGACAGCGAACGCGAGACCTCGTAGGCGAAGTCGACGTGGCCGGGCGTGTCGATGAGGTTCAGGATGTAGGTCTCGCCGTTCTGCGCCTTGTAGTGCAGGCGAACGGTCTGCGCCTTGATGGTGATACCGCGCTCGCGCTCGATCTCCATGTTGTCCAGCACCTGCTCGGACATTTCGCGGTCGGCAAGACCGCCGGTCGATTGGATCAGGCGGTCGGCAAGCGTCGATTTGCCGTGGTCGATGTGGGCCACGATCGAGAAATTGCGGATATGCGAAAGCGGAGTTGTGGGATTGGTGCTCATGCGCGCCATATAGCAGCGCCTTCCCCTGCCGCAAAGCGGAAAAGCAGGGTTTCGTTTACGATAGATCGCGGCTCCGCAGCCGGAAACATTGGACTTTATTCCATCATTGGACTATGCATTTCTATTATAGTAGAAACAGGTATAGTAGAAACAGGGCTGATGATGGAACAGGAACTCGAAGCGGCGATCGGAATCCGCATCCGCAAGCTCAGGATCGAGAAGGGCCTGACGCTGGATGACCTTGCCGGCGCCTCCGGCGTGAGCCGGGCGATGATATCGCGCATCGAGCGGGCGGAAGCGAGCCCGACGGCCTCGCTGCTCGCACGGGTCTGTGCGGCGCTCGGGCTGTCGCTTTCGGCCTTCTTCGCCGAGGAGGAGCGGGAAGCTTCCCCGCTCGCCAGGCGCCATGAGCAGCAGGTCTGGCGCGATCCGGAAACCGGTTATGTTCGCCGCTCCGTCTCGCCGCCCGGAACATCCTCCGAAGTCGATATCGTAGAGGTCGAGTTTCCGGCTGGCGGCCGCGTCAGCTTTCCGCCGCATGCGGCAAGCCACGGCATGACGCAGCATGTCTGGGTGTTCGAGGGTGAGATGGAGATGACCACGGGCGAAATGGTCCACCATCTCTTTCCAGGAGATTGCCTCTTCATGCCGGTCGGCGAGGGGCATGTCTTCCACAATCCCACCAGCAAGCCGGCCCGCTATTGCGTCGTGCTGAACCGCAGCACCCGCTGAATTCATTTCAGGAGCAGATCATGACCGTCATTCGTATTCTCGATGCACAAGAGGCTCGCGCGGCAATTGCCGATCTGTGTGAGATACTCGCCGACTGCGTGGAAGGCGGCGCGTCCGTCGGCTTCATGCAGCCTTACGCGACGGCGGACGCGGAGCCTTACTGGCGAAGCGTCGCCGAAGCCGTCGAGGCAGGCGTCAATCTGCTGGCGGTGGCAGAAGTCGACGGAAAGATCGTTGGAACGGTACAGGTCGGCTTTGCCTCCATGCCGAACCAACCGCATCGCGGCGATTTGAAGAAACTGCTCGTGCATCGTTCGGCGCGCGGAAAGGGCCTGGCGCGGCTGTTGATGGAGGCGATCGAACGTGAAGCCGCACGGCACGGCAAACACCTGCTCGTGCTCGACACGGCAACCGGCAGCGACGCGGAGGCGATCTATCCTCGCCTCGGGTGGGAGAAGGCCGGGGTCATCCCGGATTATGCGATGTGGCCGGAGGGCGGCTATTGCGCGACCACGCTGTTCTACAAGCGGGTCGCTGCCTAAGCCATTGACAAGGACCGGACGCGCCACGCCTTATCCGGACAAAGCAAATCAGGGAGCACCGCGATGCGCGTTATCTATTCCGAGGACCACAAGCTGCGCGATGCGAAGACCGAGCTCCATAACGGCCAGCTGGTGACCCCGTTCGAAGGTCCTTTCCGCGCGGAGTGGATCTTGGAAGCGGTCAAGCAGGCCGGCTTTTCGGACGTGGTGGCGCCTAAGCGGCATGGTCTGGAAACGGCTCTCAAAGTACATGATTCCGGTTATCTCGATTTTCTGTCCAAGGCTTGGGACATGTGGAAAGCGACGGGCGCAGAGGGTGAGGCAATCCCCGCATCCTTCCCTGTTCGCCGTTCGACCTTGCGCGTGCCGAACGATATCGATGCGCTGCTTGGCTACTATGCCAATGCGGCGGAGACGGCGATTACGGGTGGCACCTATCAGGCAGCGGTCGCCTCGATGCAGTGCGCGGTCACCGGCGCCGACTGGCTGAATGCCGGCAATCGCTTCGCCTTCTCGCTTTGCCGCCCGCCCGGCCATCATGCAGGCATCGATCTTTTCGGCGGCTATTGCTTCATCAACAACGCCGCCGTCGCGGCACAACGCCTGCTGGATCTGGGTGCACGGAAGGTCGCGGTCCTCGATGTCGATTTCCACCACGGCAACGGCACGCAGGACATTACCTATCGCCGCGGCGATATCTTCTTCGCTTCGCTGCACGGCGAGCCCGCCGATGCCTTTCCCTATTTCTGGGGCTACGCCGACGAGACCGGTGAGGGCGAAGGGGAAGGCTGCAACGCCAACTATCCGCTGCCGCGCGGCACGCTCTGGAGCGAGTGGGCGGCCGCGCTGCAGGATTCGCTGTCCCGCATCAAGGCATTTGGCGCCGAAGCGATCGTCGTGTCACTCGGCGTCGATACGTTCGAGCGCGATCCGATCTCCTTCTTCAGGCTGAATTCCGACGACTTCACCCGCATGGGCACAATGATTGCCGAGGCGGGTCTCCCGGTTCTGACCTGCATGGAGGGTGGCTACGGCGTGCCGGAAATCGGGCTCAATGTCGCCAATGTGCTGATGGGGCTGGAAGCTTAAAGGCTGGCTCTCACAGTGGAAGACGAAATCCAGCAATCGGACGTTCCGACGCAGCGCATGCTCTCCTGGGCACGCAACTCGACGATCTATCGTCTCGAACGCCGCATGATGACCGAAAAGCAGCTTTTCGATGCGATTACGCGAAAGGCCAAGCAGAAGTTCGAAGACATCAGCCAGGCGCAGCTGAAAGCGCTTGCCGACTCGGCTGTCAAATTCGCTTACGATCAGCAGGCTCTTGACGATGTGGCTTACGCGGCGGTGAGTACCCGCTCGGCCGTGCGTGGCGGCAAGTCGAAACGGCTTATTGCCCAGAAACTCTCCCTGAAGGGAGTGGCAAGCGATATCGTCGAGACCGCACTCGAGCATGCCGACGACCTGTTCGCCGCCGTCGTCTTTGCGCGTAAACGGGCGTTTGGGCCGTATCGGCGCGGCGAGCTCGATGAGAAGCGAAAGGCCAAGGAGCTCTCAGCCTTCGCCCGGAACGGCTTCAGCTTCGAAATCGGCAAGAAGGTCTTTGACATGAGCCTCGACGAAGCGGATGAGGTGCTCGAAGCCAGGCGGGCGCTTTAGCGTCTTCCGTCATCAAGGTTGCTTATGCCCGGATCAGAAGTTTGCATTTGCCGCTTTGGTGTTGCGACCATATCAATGGCGCAAATTTCGGAGCGGGCAAATGGACCAGAAGACGTGCGAACCAGTGGCGAACGCAAGTGCTGCGGCGCTGACTGCAGCGGCACCCGCATTGTCCGGCGGTGTTGCCGGCGGCGCGCTGATGTGCCTGCTGTCGATGTCGTCCGTTCAGTTCGGCGCGGCATTCTCCTCTGGCGCGATCGCGACTTACGGAGCTGCCGGCGCGTCCTGGTTGCGGCTTGCTTTCGCGGCCGTCATCCTCGCGATCGTCGTCCGTCCGCCGCTGCTCCGCTACAGCCGCGAGCAGTGGGTCGGCGCATTGGTCCTCGGCACGACGACGGCGCTGATGACCATATCCTTTTTCGCCGCGATCGAGCGGATTCCGTTGGGGCTTGCGGTCGCGATCGATTTCCTCGGCCCGCTTTCGCTCGCGACATTCGGTTACGGCCTGACCCGCCGCCTTGTGTGGCCGGTGATCGCCGCGGCGGGCGTTCTCTTCCTTGCCTATGATGGAGAGGAATGGGTAGGCAATCTGCCGGGTGTGCTCTTCGCCTTTGGTGCCGGCACAGGCTGGGCCTGCTATATCCTGTTGACGAAGAAAGTCGGAGCGGCGTTCAAGGGGCTGGAAGGCCTCTCGATTTCGCTGATCGTCGCAGCGGTCGTGGCAACTCCTTTCGGTTTTGCCGGCGCGGTCCCGAATCTTGATGGCTACGGCCTTATCGAAATGGCGGGCCTGGCGATCCTGGTTCCGCTCCTGCCATACACGTTGGAAATGATCGCGCTCAGGCGGATGACGACGGCCTCCTTCGGCATCCTCATGAGCCTGGAACCGGCCATCGGCGCGCTCGCGGGCTTCCTCATCCTGGCGCAGGCCATGACGCTGTTGCAGATACTCGGCACCGCTCTCGTGGTTGCGGCAAGCGCAGGTGCGACCTTCTCGGCGGAAAAAGCTTGACTTAAACGGGCTTGCGCGCCGGATCGTCGAGTGCCGGGTTGTAGAACAGCGATAGCGTCAGGCTTTTGGCGATGCGTTCCGCCGTTGCCATGAACCACGCCTTTGCCTCGCCATTGGGGGCAATATCGTCGAGGGTTGCGGCGAATAGCTCCAGCCACTGCGGGAAGAGCCCTGGTGTGATGTTGGCGACGCCGAGATGCGCCTGGACCGGCTTGCCGCCGTAGGCGCCGCTGCGGAAGGCGACCGACGACCAGAAACTCTTCATCTTCGCCATATGCTCCGGCCAGCGGCCGGCGAGCCTCGCATCGAAAACCGGACCGAGTTCAGGATGCGCAAGAACACGGCCGTAAAAGGTCTCAACCAGCCTGTCGATGAAGGCGTGGTCGATTCCCATGGCTTTCATGTCCGCTTCCGCGCGCTCGCGGATTGCGGCGACATGCGCCGCCCGTCCCTGTAGTTCATGATCCATATCTAACCCCGGCTTCGCCGCCTCTTACGGCAGACCCTCATATAGGCATCCGCTGCTTCAGGCCAAAGGGGCAATTCGTCTCGCAGCAATCTGTTACATCAGCTGCCAGTGTCCTTGACGCCTTGCAGCGCGCTCTTTAGATTTAGAATTATTCTAAAATGGAGTTTCGTCATGCTGCCCCGGTTTTTCAGGTCATCCAAACGTTCATTCAAGTCATTGTCGGAGCAGGAAATCCTGGCGCTCGCAATCGCATCTGAAGAGGACGACGCCCGCATCTATCTCGCCTACGCCGACCAGTTGAAGGCGGCGTATCCCGCTTCGGCCAAAGTTTTCGAGGACATGGCGGAGGTCGAAGACACGCATCGCAAGTCGTTGATCGAGCTCCATCGGCAGCGCTTTGGCGAGCGCATTCCGCTCATTCGCCGCGACCATGTCGACGGCTTCTATGACCGCAAACCGGATTGGCTGCGCGCCAACCAGTCGCTGGAAGCCATGCGGCAGGAAACCGAAGCGATGGAGGAGCAGGCCTATCGCTTCTATGTCGAGGCGGCAAAGCAGACCTCGGACGCCTCGACGCGCCAGTTGCTCGGCGATCTGGCGCTTGCTGAACAAGGCCATGAAGACATTGCCAAAATGCTCGGCGACAAACATACGCCGGAGGACGTCAAGCATGCGGAAGACGAAACCGCGCGGCGGCAATTCGTGCTCACTTATGTGCAGCCCGGTCTTGCGGGGCTGATGGATGGTTCCGTCTCGACACTGGCTCCGATCTTCGCGGCCGCCTTTGCGACGCAGGACACGTGGCAGACCTTCCTGGTTGGCCTCTCAGCCTCGGTAGGCGCGGGTATTTCCATGGGTTTCACGGAGGCTGCACATGACGACGGCAAGATTTCAGGCCGTGGCTCGCCCATCAAGCGCGGTCTCGCTTGCGGCGTCATGACCGCGCTTGGGGGTCTCGGTCATGCGCTGCCCTATCTCATTCCACAATTCTGGACCGCGACGATCACGGCAGCCGTCATCGTCTTCTTCGAACTGTGGGCGATCGCTTTCATCCAGAACAGATATATGGAAACGCCATTCCTGCGCGCTGCCTTCCAGGTGGTGGTAGGCGGCGGTTTGGTGCTCGCTGCCGGCATCCTGATCGGCAATGGGTGAGCGCAGTCTTTCCCAGGACACCCAGGAGTAACGCCTCAAACAAAAAGGCCGGCATCGAGCCGGCCTTTTCCATTCGAATAACGAGATTTCCTATCGCAGAGCGCCGACCAGAACGTCGCGGCCGTTTTCGATGGTTACCCAGCGGCCGGCATTGTAGCTCGACTGGCGCTTGACGAAGGAATAGGGCGCATCGAACCAGGGCTTCACAGTCGAAGCGAGATTGTCGAGGAGGAAGTCGCCTTCGCCCGTGCGCAGCGTCAGCACGGCGTGACCTTCGCCATCCGGCTTGCGCACCACGGTCATCAGAAGGTTCGCCGGCTCAAAGCCGCGCTGAATCAGGATGCGGCGCTTCAAGAGGGCGAAGTCTTCACAGTCGCCCGCCGTTGTCGGATAGGCCCAGACTTCGTCCTTGCCGTAGATTTCCTTGTCGGTCATCGGGGTGATGGTGTTGTTGACGGTAGAATTGACGGAGCGGACGAGAGCCCACTTGGCATCAGTCATTTCCATCGGCGCCGCATTGCGGTCGGCGCCGCATTCAGCACGGTGTACCTGGCAGAAATCATAATGGCCGATGGGCTGCGAGGTGGCGCCGCCGGTGACCATCGAGAGATTTTTGGTTGGGGCCGGTAAGGCGGCCGAAGACATCGCAAAGGTGGCCATCATGGCCACCAGGTAACCCTTGATCCGCACGCCCTATTCCTTGCATCGCCCTTTAATTCTTAACAAAGAGTTAACGGACGGGGGCTTGAGGTGTCAATCCTTAGGATCGTGCGACTCATTGACATGGTTAAAATGGCACACAAACCGGAGTTTGCGGCCTATATTCAACTTCGAAGCGCTTGTTGAAGCGGCTGATGGGGATTTTGGGTTAACGAATAAGGCCTTTGACCGCGGACAGCATCTGCTCAATATCCTGCGGCCGGGAAAGCCGGTGGTCGCCGTCGCGAATGAAGGTCAGCACGACATCATCGGCGGGCAGGTGTTCGGTCAGCTTCAGAGCGTGAGAGTGGGGGACGTCCGCGTCTTTCATTCCCTGCAGAATATGAACGGGGCAGCCTGTTTCGATGATCCCGGTCAGAACCCGGTTCTCACGGCCGTCCTCGAGCAGCGCACGGGTATAGACGTTCGGTTCCGGGCTGTATTCGGACTTTTCTTCGAAATAGCCTCGCTCGGCGAGCGACGCGCGGTCCTTCTTTTTGAGGTGCGGCTCGATGAGTTCAGAAGTGAAATCAGGCGCCGGCGCAATCAGGACCATGCCGTCAAGCCTCGGCGCATTCTGCAATTTTGCGAGTTCCTGCGCCAACCGCAGGGCGATCCAACCACCCATCGAGGAGCCGACGACGATGATGCTCTCCGGCTTTGCATGCAGGATGACGGCGACTGCCTCTTCCAGCCAGCGTGAGATCGTTCCGTCGGTGAATTTGCCCCCGGAAAGTCCGTGGCCCGAATAGTCGAGACGAATGCAGGCGAGTCCAAGTTCGCCCGCCAGCCGATCGAGCTCGACCGCCTTCGTGCCACTCATGTCCGACCGGTAGCCGGAGAGCCAGACGAAGGTCGTGCCCGGATTGTTCGACGTCGCCTCCCGGATGATGAAAGCAATCTTCCGCTCAGCATCGCCTTCGCCCACCGCCAGGAACTGCGGCTCGGTTGTGGAACTTGCTTCAGACATATGCGGAAACTCCTGTTGCTTTGCGCCTATAAAACAGATTCTTGACAGGCTGACAGCAGGTGATTTTTCCGCTAAAGCGTGTTAATGACTCCGTTGCAGCAATAACAAGACCTTGTTTGTGCCCCCCGACGGGAGTGCGAAACTGCAGCAATCCGAAACAACTCGAGGAGAGTACGACCATTCGCAGACCTTTTAAAACCGACGCGCCCGTGAAGGAAGGGCCGCGTTCGAACCGGGAAATCCGTATTCCTAAGGTTCAGTTGATTGATGCTGAAGGACAGAATTTGGGCGTGGTGCCCACCGATCAGGCCCTGAGAATGGCTGAAGAAGCCGGCCTGGACCTCGTGGAAATTTCTCCCAACGCCGAACCGCCTGTGTGCAAGATCCTTGATCTGGGCAAGCTGAAATATGCCAACCAGAAAAAGGCCGCCGAGGCGCGCAAGAAGCAGAAGATTGTCGAAGTCAAAGAAATCAAGATGCGTCCGAACATCGACACCCATGACTATGAGGTGAAGATGAAGGCGATGGGTCGCTTCTTCGAGGACGGCGATAAGGTGAAGGTGACGCTGAAGTTCCGCGGCCGCGAAATGGCCCACCAGGAACTCGGCATGAAGCTGCTTCAGCAGGTGAAGGCCGATACGACCGAATTTGCCAAGGTCGAGGCCGAACCGAAGCTCGAAGGCCGCCAGATGATGATGGTGCTCGCGCCGAAGTGAGCGCGGTCCTCGTCGATACATCAAAGCCGTCCGCAAGGGCGGCTTTCGTGTTTCAGTGAGGCCGAAGATTCCTTTCCCGCCCCGTTGCACTTTCACGGCACTGCGGGTATAAGCGCGCGTCCGAACTGACCGGCAGGGCATGCCGTGGCAGTTTCGAATGCTTGCGGACCGGTTTCGTCACCGGAGCCGCGGATCAACAACAAACGCTCCCGCGCCTTGTTGCGACGGCCGGATGACCGGACATCGCAGGAGGGCTTTTTTGAAGAAGCGCGCAGGGAGGACAGAAACGGAGTAGCAAAATGCCCAAGATGAAGACGAAGTCCTCTGCCAAGAAGCGGTTCAAGATCACCGCGACCGGCAAGGTCAAGGCTGCCGCTGCTGGCAAGCGCCATGGCATGATCAAGCGTACCAACAAGTTCATTCGCGACGCACGTGGCACGATGGTTCTCGCAGAACCCGATGGCCGCAAGGTCGTCAAGAACTACCTGCCGAACGGTCTCTAAGACTATTCCGCGAACGCTTTAGATTAAGGAGATCATGAAATGGCACGTGTAAAAAGAGGCGTCACCGCCCACGCCAAGCACAAGAAGGTTTTGAAGGCCGCTAAGGGCTTCTACGGCCGCCGCAAGAACACCATCCGCGCCGCGAAGGCCGCTGTCGATCGTTCCAAGCAGTACGCTTACCGCGACCGCAAGATTAACAAGCGCAACTTCCGCGCTCTCTGGATCCAGCGCATCAACGCTGCCGTCCGCGAATTCGGCCTGACCTACGGCC
>NZ_JBNDHT010000105.1:0-25055 GCF_056755115.1 Rhizobium sp. SVR5-2C
TTTTCAAGGAGGCACCCATGGCGAATCCTGTCAACGCCACTCGACCATTCAACACTCACCCACCAATTGCGCGTGCCAATGACGGACAGTCGAAGTCACGCAGCCGGGTTTTCCGGACTACCCCTCGCCGGATCGTGGAATATTTCTTCCGTTCTAAACCGCGAAGAATTGATGGATTAACGCCACACCTTCAGCGCGACATAGGCCTTACGGACTTTTATCTCCCCAAGAGAGGAGTTCCGTCGGCAACATCCGAAGATTTCTTCCCCTATTGCTGATGCCGTCGCCTAAGTTGCAAACACGACCATTCCCCGTCAGTCGCAATCAAAGCCTAACCAGGCTCCTAAATTCCCAGCCAGATCTGGGAACGGCATGGTTTGCAAATCGACTGCCCTTCCTGCGCAAGCTGTCGTTGGAACCCTATTGCTGACATGCAAGTGCCGCGCGCTCTTCAATACCTGCGGGAAACTCCAGCCCGTCACCATTCTTGCAAAGATAGAGTCCGATACCAAGCGCCAGAGCCGCGATGAAGAGAAGATAATATGCAGGCGCCATTGGATTAAGCGGCAGCAACAAGCTCACAGCCGCGGGTGTCAAGCCGCCGAAGACGGCGTAAGATAAATTATAGGAAAAAGAAACGCCTGTGAAACGTACACACGCGGGAAAGGCCCGCACCATTGCGTAAGGAACGGCGCCTACCACACCGACCGACAGTCCCATAAGTGCGTAAAGGGCAAGGGCAATCGGCAGTGACACGGCCGCGAAACTATAGAAGGTGAATGTTGCGGCGCCAAAGAATATGCTTCCCGCGACAAAAAATCCTCTAGAGCCTACTCTGTCCACAATCGCACCGGCAGCGGCAGAGCCGAAGATAAGGAAAAGCGCGCCGAAACCAGTCGCGAGAAGAGATTGTTGTGCTGTGTATCCGTAGAGTTGCTGCAAGAAGGTCGCAGTCATCAATGTTGTGACGACGACGCCGGCAGAAAGAAACCACGTCAGCAGCAAAGAGACGGCAATGCTGTGCGGGTAGTCACGCAAGACCACCTTGAGCGGAAGCTCCGGAACAAGACGATGGCTCTTCTCCATTTCGGAGAATACGGGCGTTTCCCGCAGCCAGCGACGTAGATACACCGCAATGAGCCCAAAAACCGCCCCGATGAAGAAGGGAATACGCCATGCAAAGGCGGCAACATCGATCGGCGTGAAGAGCTCATTGATCAGAGCGGCTACGAAGACTCCCAGCAGAATTCCTAAAGTAAGGCCGGCACAGAGAACGCCGCAGCCAAATCCAACCTGGCGGGAGGGAACGTGTTCGGCGACGAAAGTCCACGCTCCCGGGATTTCACCTCCGATCGCCGCCCCCTGCAGAATACGCGTGATCACGAGCAGCACCGGCGCGGCAACTCCGATCGATGCGTATACCGGAAGAGACGCCATTCCGAGAGTAGAGAGCGCCATGAGCAATATTGAAAATGCGAAAATGCGTTTACGTCCAAAGAGATCGCCGAAATGGGCGAGTATGATCCCACCGAGCGGGCGCACAAGATAGCCCGTACCGAAGATCCCAAAGACCTGAATCGTCAACAGCCACTCCGGCACGCCCGGCGGGAAAAAGAGCTTGCCGATTACGACCGCGAAGAAAACAAAAATAATGAAATCGTAAAATTCCAGCGCGCCACCCAGAGCCGCTATTCCGAGGAGCAGATAATCCTGCGAGCACAGGTGCCGCGGCCTACTTCTTCTCATTAAGACACGCACACAAATCCATCCTTTGAAATCTTGGGCGCAGAACTCCGCCCTCGCTATCTTCTCATAACGCTAGAATTGCCGGCTATCGTGCGAAAGCTACTCCCTCGCTTTAAACGAGCAGAATTCCGTTACAAATGAAACGGCGGGAGATATTTGAGCGGCTTGGCCGGCTCGTAGTTGAGCTTTGGAAAAAGAGGCCGCGAGATCGCGTCATCCTCCAATGGCCCTGCTTCCGGCCCCGCGTCGTTGTGCGTCGGCACCGGCATCGATTCTTCTGCGAATGGCGTCCGCCAAGCTCTTGGAGTTGAGCGGCTTTTTCAGCGCGCCTAATCGTTTGAGGTTCTGCTCGCTCAGCGGTCCGGTCCGGTATCGATCGCTGATGAGGAGATAGGGAATGTCGCTCAAATCCGAGTCCAGTTGTGATAGAGTTACAGTACTTTTGAGCGAGGCAACGTCGAGAACAACGAGATCGGGACGCCGGTCATTCGATTTCAGCCAATCCAAAACCCCACTTAGCTCAACAAATCCCACGGGCTCGTACCCGAGAGCAGCAAGTTTCTCCTCGTGCATCATCAGGAGTCGCTGCTGCTTCTCGAGAATGATGACCGTCTGACCGTTGCCATAGGGCACCTTTTCTTCATGAAAGAATTGCCGCAGGGGGATAGGAGCTTGGTGGCATATCGGAAAGAACAGATCGAAGCGCGTTCCTCGCCCAACAGCGCTGTCGACATTGATATACCCTGCAAGCGCCGCCACGTTTCCGTGAACGGCCGCAAGGCCGAGACCGGTGCCGCCGGCATGAGACTTCGTCGAAAAGAACGGTTCAAAGATATGCGGCAAAATGGAATCCGGTATGCCTTCGCCCTGGTCGGTGACGCTGACGCGAATATAGCCGCCGGATGGTAATATGCCGTGTGAAAGTGGTCGTGTGGACCGGGTTATGACAGGCGACACCTCGATGTCGATTTTCCCACCATCGGGCGACGCCTCCGAGGCATTTTTGCAGAGGTTCATAAGGATCTGCTGGATCTCTATCGGGTTGCCGAGGACAACCGCCGGGCGGTCCGCAAGGTGGTGCGATAGTTCCAGGGCTTCCGGAAGGGATATTTTCAAAAGGTGTAGAATGTCTGAGACGGCCTCAACCATATCGAAAGGCCTGCTGCTGCGTTCACGCTTGCGGCTCAATGTCAGTATCTGGTCGATGATCAGCCTCGCCCGCTCACCGGCCGAGACGATCTCGTTGACGTAGTGCCTGGTCGGCGACGGCCGCCGCAGAATCTGTAATGCCATCTCGCCATACCCAAGCATAGAGCTAAGTATGTTATTGAATTCGTGGGCGATTCCTCCCGCCAAAGTGCCCACGGCCTGGAGCCTCTCCGCATGCTCCAGGCGATGCTCAAGGATGTCTCTTTCGTGCCGCTTGCGAATTCGGTCGACACACTGAATAAGAAGGTCGATGGCGGATTGCAACAATTCCACCTCATCACTGCCCGCTTTCGGCCGCGACTCCTTGTATTCGAAGATAATCATCGCGGCATAGCGCGCAGAAATTTGCATTCCAACCGCAACACCTGCGCTCATTGCGTTTCGCGTAAATGCAAGTTCGTCGCGGCTTTGCAAATTTCGGTAGAAAAAGCGCGGACGAGGCGTCTGTTGCGCCACATTATTTCGGCGTAGATCGTCCAGGAAATCCGACATGAGCGTCTTCGAAAAGGCAGTTCCGCTGGTATGGCTCTCATAGACTTCCTGTACCAGTCCCGTCTCGACATTGGAGATCATCAGTTCGTGGCGCGTGGCGTCGAAAAACTCCGCGAGGAGGTCCAGCGTATCGTGGATAGCCGCAACGCAATCGGGCGAGGGGTCGTTGTCGAACCTATTTTTTATTTGGCTCATGACATCCTCGAAGTCGAGCCGGCGTGTCAAACGATCCGTTTGCAGACGGAGCCGATACACAAGGAACAGAATGTAGATGCAGAGGATGATCGAAATTGTTCCGAGAAAAATTCTGCTCCACGTGGCGCGTAGGTTGATCGCACTGTAAGCCTCAAGATATTCGGTTTGTAGATCTTGAGCGCGCTGCGGAGCGTCCGACGTTTGAATATCGGCAACGATATTATTCACCGACGGCAAGGTCATCAAAATCATGTGGCCATGCACTGTCAATGTTGTCAGTCGCGAGACGAGCACGCTATCGGTCGAATTTGCCAACGATGTTGAATGCAGCAGGATGCTGATGCGTCGCGCAAGATCCGCGTCGGGATCGCCCGAAAAACGCAGCATCGAATTGCCTAATTCATCGAGATTCGCGGGCAATCCCCGCAAGTCGGACGAAGGACGTTCATATATGTCGGTGAGAATTTTACTGAAGATGCTGAGAGAGTTATGCAGAAGTGCGTTCTTCGTCTTAAATTGTTCGACAAGTGACTCGTTTCTGTCGATTGATGCGGACAGTTGCTCAAGAAGAGCCGCCAGCTTCTCGTTATCGTTAAGGTTCGTTTTCCTAAAAAGCGATTTCAATCGCCCAAGCATATCATGCAAACCGCCCATAGAGGCGTCGAGCGGATCGTAGTTATTGAGCAACCCGGCCCGTGTTTGCAAGACATCCCGTTGAAGTGCCGAATTGTTCAAGTCGATCAGACGAAACGCGGCAAGTACGGCTTCGTGCGTTTCTTTGTCGGGACCCCGCCCGGCTGCCAAAAGTGCAAATAGGATTGCACAGAGTATCGCAACCACGATGGCCCAAGGCTTCCCAGCGATCCTCTGGAGGTGATGCTTTGCGACCGCGACCATCCAATTGCCTTATGTCTAAGCTTCGCAATGGGACTGGCGACCATTGCCTGGGAGCTTGCGAGATCCGTCTATATAGTGGCTGGGAGACTGGGACCGTAGGGGCTAGAGCTTATTGGGCTATTCATAGAGAGTGAACCAGCACCAGATACGCATGGCGCGCCGAATGCCTGCATAAACTGGTTCCAACACCGCGCTCGCACTTATTGCGGGCGAGATGGTGAGGAGGCATCAAGCAAGCGACCGTTGTATTCGCCTGTCAGGGTTTTCAAAAATGCAACGATCGCATCGACGTCATACTGGGACAGGACCTGACCGAGTTGCGTGCGAGACATGATCGCCACAGCTTCCGGCAAGGACGCAACACGTCCGTCGTGAAAATAGGGAGATGTCACTTCGACATTCCTCAGACTTGGAACCCGGAAGACGCCCTTGTCTTTGTCGTCGTGCGTTATGGTCCATCGCCCGAAATTGCCGTCGTTATCAGGCGAGGTGTTCGGCCCGAAGTCGCCAAAAATCCCAAATTTCTCAAATAGGTTCCCACCGACATTCGAACCTTGGTGACAAGACACGCATCCGTAGCTGCTGAAAAGCTCGTAACCCTTTTTCTCTTGCGAAGAAATCGCCTTGCTTTCGCCGCGCAGATATTGATCGAACCGCGAATTCGGTGTCGAAAGCGAGCGTTCGAATGTTACAAGGGCGTCGAGCACATCATTTCTTTCAATATCGCGATTATAGATTTGTTGGAATTGGGCGCCGTAGACGGTGGAGGCCTGCAATTTAGCGACCAACGATCCCCATTGACTTGCCATTAGGTTCGGATCGAGAAGCACTGCATCGTTCTGTGCTGCGAGCGATGTGAAGTTACCTCGCCAGCCGAGACGATAATTGTTTGCGACATTGAAAATAGTCGGTGCGTTAAACCGATGCATCTTGCCATCGTACCCAACAGTCCGTTTCAGGTTCACAGTGCCACCGGTGTTAAGATCATGGCAGGACGAACACGCCAATTTACCTTTGCCTGAAAGAATCGGATCGTTGAACAGTTGCTTGCCAAGTGCGACCTTGGCCGGATCAAGATCTGGGGTAGCCTCAAGGGGCGTGATCGGGTCTTGCTGACTGCGACCGCTTGCCAACGCCACGGTCGCAGCTACGCTCAGCACCATAAGCAGCCATACCGCTGAAAAAGCCGACAAGCGCCCAGTGGCAGTCTTGGCAGCCATGAAGCTCGAACGGATCATCGTCATCAGGAGACATTTCTTCTGCTGTGGTCAATATCCACCTCAGCATCGAAGAAATAGCCGACGCCACGCTCTGTTTTGATGAGGGTGGGATTGGACGCATCGCTTTCGAGTTTGCGCCGAAGTCGGAGGATCAGAACGTCGATACTGCGGTCAAACACTTCCTCCTCGTGCACCCGGCTGTTGGCTATCAGTTGTTCTCGTGACAGGATCTGTCGGGGAGCATTAAGGAAAGCCACCAGAAGATTGAATTCCCCGACCGTCAGCTTGATTTCTTCCTTTGTCTCTGAAACGAGCCTGCGGAGCTTCAGATTGAGGCGCCAGCCATTGAACAAATAGGACTTTCGATCTTGCGCAACCGTCTTGACGGGCCTTTCCCGCAACGCCGCTCGCACGCGAGCCAATAGTTCGCGCATACCGAACGGTTTGACGATGTAGTCCGTCGCCCCAAGTTCCAAGCCGACGACCTTGTCTGCCTCCTCCAGCCGATCGCCGCTAATGATGATGATCGGTGCATCGGATTTGGTCGCGAGATTGCGAACGATTTCCAGCCCGTCTTCATGGCCTAGGTTCAGGTCGACGATGACCAGATCAATGATCTCAGTTGCAAGGACGCGCGTCATCTGGTGGCTGTCGCTGACGGCACTGACTTTAAGCGCATGTTGCGAGAGATAGTCAATTAACAGCTGACGGATGGTGCTGTCATCGTCAATCACCAGGACATGTTTCAAGCGTCCACCTTCGTAAGTCACAAGCACGAAATCGCGTACAACGGCGATCGAATTCCGTCGGCTATTGGCGTTCCATTGCAGGGTTGTTTCGAAAACCGAGGCGATAGTTACAAATGTAATAGATAGCGCTTCGCAATCAAATCCTGGGCGATGCTTTGACAATCACACTTGGTTGATTCATCGGGCCGTTGGTAAACGAGCATCTGCTTGTGCAGCGGAATGCGGGCGAGGCGGCTTATCCACATCCTCCCCACTTTGCGACCTAGAGCATTCCGCGCGCTGATCACTGAAAGGCGTAATAACGGGAGATGGAACGCGCCGTCGCACAGGACAACGATCATGAGCTTCGAGTTCGAACCGCGCGGACATGGTTTTTTCGATCGGCGTTCTCCTCCTTGGCAACGAAGCGTTGGAGCGCGGAAAGAAGTTCACCTTTTCCGACTACGCAGAACTCGTGGGGAAGCACACCTGATCAACGAACCCTCGTTAGGAAGCTTGCAAATGGAAGCCCTGCGGTTACTGATTTTTGAGACTTGACTACAATCGTAGCAAAGGGCGACGCACAAAAGGCAGTTCTAAAGTCCACGATTGGATATCGTGACCCTTGTCGCCACTCGCGGCCGAGACTTCCCCTTATGAATGCTGTCGGATCGTCTACGGTGCCCCGTATGCGGCAGTCGGAAGGTGGCGGTCGGGTTCATGCCGAGCCGCCGATCCATGGCGCCAACATGTTAGAGAGAGCGTTGATGCCATCACGCCGCAATATTTCATCCGAAACGGAATTCGTTGGATTCGAAACTCGAGTGCAACAAGCTGCTGCCATTCAGATCGCTTCCAAGCCGGGGAAGCGAATAGGAATGGATGATGGCCGATATCCTCACGAAAATTGAAGCATACAAGCGCGAGGAAATCGCGGCCGCCAAGGCCGAGGTTTCGCTGGCAGATTTGAGGGCAATGCAAGCCGGACAGTCGGCGCCGCGCGGCTTTCACAAGGCATTATCCGTCCGGAAAGATGCGGGTCTGTTTGGACTGATTGCCGAGATCAAGAAGGCAAGCCCGTCGAAAGGCCTGATCCGTCCCGATTTTGATCCGCCAGCGCTGGCCAAGGCGTATGAACTCGGCGGGGCGGCTTGCCTGTCGGTGCTCACCGACAGGCCGAGCTTTCAGGGGGCGCCGGAATTCCTGACCGCTGCCCGTGCTGCCTGTGCCTTGCCGGCGCTGCGCAAGGACTTCATGTTCGAGACCTATCAGGTGCACGAGGCTCGTGCGTGGGGTGCGGACTGCATCCTGTTGATCATGGCTTCGCTGTCCGATGACGACGCCGAACGTCTGCAGGATGAGGCCTTCGGCCTCGGCATGGATGTCCTCGTGGAAGTTCACGACGTCGAAGAGATGGAGCGGGCGCTGAAACTCTCCTCACCGCTGATTGGCGTCAACAACCGCAATCTGCGAACGTTCGAAGTCAACCTTGCGACCAGCGAGAAACTCGCCGCCATGGTGCCCGACGGCCGCTTGCTCGTCGGCGAAAGCGGCGTCTTCACCAACCCGGATTGCAAGCGTCTGGAAATGTCCGGGATCACCACTTTCCTCGTCGGTGAAAGCCTGATGCGCAAGGACGACGTCACCGCTGCGACCCGCGCGCTGCTATTTGGCGATGGCATCGAGGATCTAATACAGTAGACGTTTTAGAAGTGCGCCAGAGAATGGCAAGAAGGGACGGCAGTCCGACTCTCTTCCGTGGTGAAATGGTCGTAGCGTCATCGCGCGACCGGGTCAGTTCACCGCAACCACATTGCGGAGCCGCATCGCGCCTTCGGTTCATGGGTATTTCCAGGCGTCGGCGAGATAACAGCTTTGAGCTTTAAGGCGGTCGACGACGACCCAGCCCACTTCAAAAGCTCGGGGATCGTAGGAGCCGTAGGTACAGCAGATGTCAAAATATCGCAGTATGTTGCCGCAGTTGAATGCCGGAATATTCCTGACAAACGCCAGCATGAACACAACGCTATCCTATAAGAGAAATATCGATTTGCCATACAGTGCCACATTTACACTTCTTTTCGATCAGGCCGGAATTGAAGAACTCGAACGCTGCTACCGCGAATATATCGACGTTGCCGTGCATTACGGCCACGGCATAATCCTCGAAACCGCCACGTGGCGTGCAAACTCGGATTGGGGAGAAAAGCTCGGCTACGACCGCGACAGGCTGCTCGCGGCCAACGACCGGTCGGTGGCATTGCTGATGGCACTGCGCGACGAGTTCGAAACGGAGCGTTCACCGATCGTTATCAACGGAGCCATAGGACCACGCGGCGACGGTTACGTCGCTGAACGCATCACCGCAACGGAAGCGGAAGACTACCACCATGCCCAGATCGAATGCTTTGCTCGAGGCGAGGCCGACATCGTCACGGCATACACTCTGACCGCGCCGGAAGAGGCAGTGGGCATTGCACGTGCAGCTGCGGTGAACGACATGCCGTGCGCAATCTCGTTTACCCTCGAAACGGACGGCCGCTTGCCGTCGGGCTGGAATCTGGGCGCGGCGATCGAGCATGTCGACGCGGCGACCAATGGAGCGCCCGCCTACTATATGGTCAACTGTACGCATCCAATCCACTTGCAGCCGGGACTGGATGCGGGCGCGCCATGGATGCGCCGTTTGCGCGGATTCTGCGCTAATGCCTCCTCGAAGAGCCATGCGGAATTGGACCAGGCGATCGAATTGGACGAAGGCGATCCGATCGACCTTGGCGCGCGCTACCGTGCGCTGCGGAAATCGATACCGTCCCTTAGCATCGTCGGCGGCTGCTGTGGTACGGACGGCGCCCATCTGGCGGCAATTTGTGACGCTTGTCAGTAGCAAAACACTTGCCGGAGCTCGGCCCTGGCCAACTATCACCAGATCCGGCCGACCTATTCGGGCACATGGGCGGTTCGAACCGACCGGCTACCTGAATTCCGCGACAGCACCAGCCTCGACAATAACGACCGTTGGCGTCGGCGCCGGAAGGCAGCCATCCCGAGGGGTCGTTCTCAATGTTGCCGGCTGAGACCGGGGCTTTGCAGCCTAATAAACGCCCATCGCTTAGCACCGTCGCGCCAGCGGTGCCTGCACCTGTCAGCTGGACTGCTTTCGAAACAAAGTAGCCGTGGCTGCACTCAAACCCGAGGACCAGGATCATATGAAAATCGTTATTGCCACGACGCCAGCGCCGGGCCATGTCAATCCAATGCTCGGAATCGCGCGCATCCTGATGGCCGAACGTCACGAGGTGATGGCTGTCACAGGGAGGGCGATGAGCTTTGGTGTTCCCTTGGTCACGGCAGGGCTGACCGAAGATAAGGCCGACGTGAACGCGCGGGTCGGCTGGTCCGGGGTCGGGATCAACCTTGGAACCAATGCACCGACGCCGCAGCTATTGCGCGGGGCGGTCCGGACTGCCTGAACGTCCACTATTTCCGAAGACCCGACGTCGTCATGCAACGTTCGGCCCAAAGCTGCCGGCATGACATTCGGCGAGCCTCGGCGGCTGGATCCCGGCTGCCAGATCGAAAAGCGGGCGCCGACGGCGAAATTCGACTCCGTGCTTCTTGTGTAGACGCCGGTGATACCCCAGAAAGTTCGCCGCCCGCCTGGGGTAATCCATTGGCTAAGTTGTTCCCGAGCGGTTTGTTTTGCGCCACTCTTCGTACTCTCCGCGGGCATCGTCATGCAGCGGATAGTAGCGCTGCAACGACCCGCCCGCCATAAGCTTCACTCGCGAGAACTCCTCCCAATCGTGATGCTTTTGCGATTCTTCGATTACCTTCGAGGCCATTGCGACTGGAAGCACCACCACCCCGTCATCGTCGGCGACGATGATGTCTCCGGGGATCACCGTGACACCGCCGCAGGCAATCGGAACGTTGACGGCGTTGGGATAGATTCCGGTCTGCACATGATAGTTGGGCGTCCAGCCGCGCAGCCATAGAGGGAGATCTAGCTTCTCGACATTGGGTCGATCGCGCATGCACCCATCGATCACGATGCCAGCGCCGCCTCTGCCTTTGAAATACGTCGACATCATATCGCCGAAGACGCCCGAGCTCATGTCGCCGCGTGCGTCGACCACGACCACATCGCCCTCCTGCACGTGATAAAGCACATGGCGGTGCAACTGCGTCTCCGGATCTGCATATTCTCCCTCGGTGAAGAGGTCCGGCCGCTGCGGCATGAATTGAAGCGTCAGGGCCGGCCCGACAATCGACTTCCCGCGATTCTGCGGCACGGGACCGACCATGTGCGGATTGCGGAAGCCCATGTGGCCAAGCGTGCCGGAAACCGTCGCGGCGCCGATTTCCCTCAGTGCATCGATAAGCTCTTTGGGCGGTCGCGTGATGTCAGGTGTATGGGTCATTTTAGGCTCCGTGGATGAAACTACCAGTTTGTGACAGAACCGTCGCGGCGCTTCAGGTGAGGCGCTTCCCAGAAACGAAAGCTCTCCGCCTTGACCGCCTCTTCGTTGACCTCGACGCCGAGCCCGGGCAGATCGCTGACCGGATAGTCGGGACCGTCGAGCCGTGGTTGCACGGGGAAGAAGTCGGAATTATCGAAGCCGAGCTTTGCTTCGGGCGCCCTGGTCTCGAGCCAAGCGAAATTCGGCACCCCGGCGGCGAGATGGATGGTCGCGGCCGTGCAGATTGGGCCGAGGGGATTGTGCGGCATCAGGTCGACATAGTGTGCCTCGCTCCAACCCGCGACTTTCATCGCTTCGGTGAGCCCGCCAACATTGCAGACATCGAGCCGGTTGAACTGATGGATGCCGCGCTCGATATAGGGCAGGAATTGCCACTTGCTGGCAAATTCCTCGCCGATGGCGAACGGGATGTCGGTCATCGTGCGCAGGGATTCGTAGGCCTCGGGTGTCTCGTCTCGTATCGGCTCCTCGAGGAAATCAAGCACGCCACGGCCGAGCTTGTTACAGAAGCTCGCCGCCTCTGCCACCGACAGCCGATGATGATAGTCGATGCCGAGGACGACGTCGTCGCCCAGCGCCTCTCGCGCCCTATTGAGCATAGTTGCGGTAGTGCCGATCGACTCCCGCGGCTCAAAGATGTCCTTGCTGCTTTGCCCGATGGGGAAGAAGCGGATCGCCTGCCACCCTTGTGCGCGTAGTTCGCGGGCTCGTTCGATGGCAACATCGCCCTCGGCCTCGTCACCCGTCGAGGCAAAGGTAGGAATGCGCTCGCGCTGCTTGCCACCTAGGAGTTCATAGGCCGGCACTCCCAGTGCCTTGCCCTTGATGTCGTGAAGGGCAATGTCGATGGCGGAAATCGCCGCCTGTAGGACACGCCCACCTTCAAAGTATTGGCTGCGATAAATCTCTTGCCAGATCCGCCCAATCTGCATCGGGTCGCAGCCGATCAGAAACTCGCGGTAGTGCTCGATCGCGCCGGCCACGGCCTTCTCTCGGCCGCTCAAGCCGCTCTCGCCCCAGCCGAAGATGCCGCTGTCGGTCTCGACCTTCACCAGCATCTGGTTGCGCGTTCCTACCCATACCGGATAGGGCTTGATCGCCGTGATTTTGAGCTTAGTCGTCATCCACGCCCTCGCTTCATACGCTCCGCCCCGTCTCAGTCGGCCTTAAGGGCCATCTCGGTTTCGCCGTCGAACAGATGAATCCGCTCCTGATCGAACTCGAGCCAAATCTGTTCATCGGGCGCGACGGCAATGGTGGGCGGCACGCTGACATTGACGATGGCACCAGACAGTAAAGCCTGTACGAAGGTGACATCTCCGGTCGGCTCCACCGTGTAGGCCTTGGCGGGAACGCTTCCGGGTATCGCACTCTTGTGCAGCCTGATCGTCGAGTGACGGGCGCCGAGCACGACCTTCTTGGTTGTTGCCCTCGCGACCTTCTGGGCGTTGTTTGTCGAGAGCTCGAGGCGCCAGCCCTCCGCGCTGGTCAACACAGTGTTGCCGCTTGCCGTTGACGCCTCAAGCGGAACAAGGCTCATCGCCGGGCTACCGACGAAGCTGGCGACGAACATGTTCACCGGATGGGCAAAGACCTGCGCCGGTGAATCGTATTGCTGCAGGTAGCCGCCGTTCATCACCGCCATCCTGTCGGCCATGGTCACCGCTTCGAGCTGGTCGTGCGTCACGTAGATGATCGTCGCCTTGAGGTCCTGGTGGAAACGCTTGATCTCCGACCGCATCTGCACGCGCAGCTTTGCGTCGAGGTTGGAGAGTGGTTCATCCATCAGGAATACCGCCGGGTCGCGAACGAGGGCTCGCCCCAGCGCCACGCGCTGCTGTTGCCCGCCCGAAAGTTCGCGTGGCTTGCGCTCGAGCAGCTGCGTCATGTCGAGCACTCGCGCTGCTTCCCTGACCTTCTTGTCGATCTCATCCCTTGGCAGTTTGCGCATCTGCAGCGGGAACGCCAAATTTTTGTAGACCGATTTCTGCGGATAGAGGGCGTAGTTCTGGAACACCATTGCGATGTCCCGGTCCTTGGGGTCGAGGTCGTTGACCACCCTGTCGCCGATGACGATGTCGCCCGATGTGACGGGGATGAGCCCTGCCACAAGATTGAGTGTGGTTGTCTTGCCGCAGCCTGAAGGGCCGACGAGCGCAACGAATTCGCCGTCGTTGACCGTCAGCGAAACATCATTGACAGCTTTGAAGCTGCCATAGGTCTTGACCAGATCTTTGAGGACCACGTGGGCCACCGGCAACTCCCCTAGTGCTTGACTGCGCCTTCCGTCAGGGCGCGTACGAAGTATCGTTGCAGGACGAGGAACAGGACCACGACGGGCACGCTCATCATGAAGCTGGCCGCCATCAGTCCCGGAAAGTCCGTTGTATTTTCCGAAAAGAAGCGCTGGATGCCGACCGGCAGTGTCAATTGCTCGTTCTTGGACAGGAAGGTGTAGGCGTAGATGTACTCGTTCCACGCGCCGATGAAGGAATAGATCGCCGTGGCGATGATCCCTGGCGCCGAGAGCGGCATCACGATCAAGACGAAGGCCTGGAACCGCGTTGCGCCGTCGATGCGCGCTGCCTGCTCAAGCTGCACCGGGATGTTGTCGTAGAAGCCCTTGAGGAGCCAGATTGCCAGCGGCAGGCCGAATGTGAGGTAGGTGAGGATGAGCGATCCATGCGTGTTCACCAGCCCGATCGCGCGCATGAGTATGAAGAGCGGCACGAGAAAGATCACTGCCGGGAACATGTTCCGAAGCAAGACGGCGAAGAACAGAAAGTTCCGGCCCGGGAAGGTGAAGCGTGAAAACGCGTAGGCCGCAGGAACTGCCACGATCACGGAAAGAATGGTCGTGGCGGTGGAAACGAAGAGGCTGTTCCAGAAGAAGCGCAGGAAGTCCTGGCCGACGCTGTTTTGCGGATCGAGCAGCTTCTGGTAGCTGGCGAGGGTGGGTTGGTCCGGCCACCATTGCGGCGGGAATTGCATGGCCGCGAAGCCGGACTTGATCGAGGTGATCAACATCCAGATCATTGGTAATGCGGTGTAAAGCAGCATGAACACAAGGAAGATGCGTCCGCCCCACCGCCATCCATCGATGCGCGTACGGCGACGCGCCTGGCCTCGATGAGCAGTCTCGGCAATCGTGCTCATTCACTCCCGTCCTTCTGCTCGTTGCCGCTCAGCGCCCGGACGTAGAAGTAGCCAAGGGACATCAGGATCAAAAACAGCAACACCGAATAGGCCGATGCCACCCCCCAGCGCTGGCGGCCGAAGGCGAGCTCATAAATGTGGGTGATCCAGATATGCGATGCGTTTGACGGCCCGCCGCCGGTCATGATCCAGGGGATGATGAAAGAATTGAAGTTGGCTACTGCCAAGAGAAGGATCGTCACCGTCGAAACGTTTCTTACATGCGGAAAGGTGACGTGCCAGAACCGCTGCCATGCATTGGCTCCGTCGACTTTTGCGGCGCGCAGCAACTGGTCGGGAACTGTTTGCAGGCCAGCCATCATCATGATCATGGCGAAAGGAAATTCTCGCCAAATGTTGACGACAATCAGCGAGGGCAGCACTGTGCTGACGCTGTCGATGAAATTCGGCGGCCGGTCGGTCAATCCCAAGCCAACTAGCACTGCGCCAATGATCCCAAAGTCCGAATGGTAGATCCATTTCCAGATATAGGACGCGGCGACCGCGCTGATGACCCATGGAATGATCAGGACGGCGCGCAGGATGGCGCGGCCGGCAAAGTCACGGTGGAGCGCCAGGGCACTGGCGAACCCCAGGACAAACGAGATGAAGGTCGATCCCACTGTCCAGATAAGAGTGTTCGAGGTGACCTTCCAGAACACCGGGCTTGCGAGGATGGCGATGTAGTTGTCGAGGCCGATGAAAATCTTGTCCCGGAGCTGCAGGCCAGGCGGTGTATTGAAGAACGACAGCTCGATCGTGTAGTAGATCGGGTAGGCTATGACGATGAGCATCACGGCGATCGCAGGAAGCACATACGCGTAGTCAGCGCGATGCTCCCAAATCTTTCGCAGCACACCGGACCCATCAGGCAGTCTTCGGGGAGCCTCGGCCTTCCCAGTCAAGATCGTCACTGTGCAGAGCCCTCATCCTTGGGAACAAAACCGGCTGCGATCGATCCGCAGCCGGTCAGATCGTCGGACTTGGACTAGAGCCCACCGTCCATCAGGGCTTTGACCTTCTTGGCCGCGTCGTCCGCTGCCTGGTCGACGGTCATGGCTCCGGTCAGAGCATTCTGGAGCATGTCCGGGACGATTATGTTCATGATCTCGGGGGACTGTGGCAGCGCCGGGAATGGGATGCCGTAAGGCAGCATCGAGGTCGTGACATCAAGGAACTTGATGTGGTCCAGGCGTTCCTTCATCCATTTGGTCTTGAAGCCGTTGAGGTTTCCCGGGTTCGAGCCGGCATAGGCCATCTTCAGTGACCATTCGGGGCTCGTCCACATGCAGATGATAGCTTTTGCCGCCGGCTCGTCTACCTTGCCGCCCTCGACATATTCGGGCTTGAGGATATGAATGTTTGAGCCGCCAAACACCACGGCACGCTTGCCGTCGGGACCAGTCGGGATCAAGCCGTAGCGCATATTGTTGATAACGGTCTGCGCCTTTTGCTTGTCGGTGTCCGTCGCCTTTTTCTGCAGGTCGAGCATGACGTCGTAATCGGACGGATGCGAGATCATCATGCCGAGCTGGCCAGCGAGGAAGAGCGGCTGGTTGTCGGCCTGCTGGTTGGTGAGCGCCGAAACCGGAACCGACTTGTCGCGGACATACATATCGTAGGAGGCTTGCAATGCCGCCTTGCTCTGCGGGCTATCGAGCTCGACATCCTTATAGGTCGGGTTGGTGGTAGCTTCGTCGAAGACGCCGCCGCCATAGGCCCACAGCTGCGGCATGAAGCGGTACGGCGTATTGCCGGCATTCTTGCGAGCCACGAGGCCGTAACCGGCAATGCCGAGCTTGTCGTGGATCTGCTTGGAATACTTGACGACGTCGTCCCAGGTAGCCGGAGCCTTGTCCGGATCGAGGCCTGCACGCTTGAAGATGTCGGCATTCCAGATGAACGCCATTGTCTCGTTGTTGGTTGGAATGCCGTAGGTCACCCCGTCCCAGGTTACAGCCTTCATTGCGCCGGGCCAGAAATCCCCGGTCGAATAGCCGACATCCTCGGGTTTGAGCGGCTGCAAATAGCCCTTTGAGGCAAACTCAGTGCCACCCAGGATTTGCAGGCGGACCGCCATGGGAGCGGCATTGCCAAGGAGTGCGGTCCGGAACTTGTCCAAGAGGTCGTTATAGGTGAGGGCCTGTTCCTCAAGCTGGATGTTTGGATAGGTTTTGCGGAACGTCGCGAAGAAATCCTTGTAATACTCGCGCAGGAGATCCGGGTCGCCCTCGAACACACCCTGGTACCAGAAAGTCAGTCGCCCCTTGTAGTCGAGTGGTGTGACCTTGCCGCAATCAGCCGCCGTGTCGAAATCCTGGGTGCCGGCAATGGAGCGCACATATTGCGGCGACCACTTGCTCAGGTCGACCGGCGCGCCAAGCGCAGACGCAGACATCAATGATACCATCAAAGCAGTAGAGATAGTGCCGCGCAGGACGGCACCTCCGAGTGAAATCCTCGTCATAGGCATCCTCCAGGTTTCTCTCCCATGCCGCTCTGCGTCGGGGCGAGCGGTGTTTGCTCGACGGCTTCGCGACCTCCCAGTCAATACACCTCTTCGAACACATCATACGTTTTCAGATCGTAGATTGTCTGTCAATCGGCAAAATCGTACATTGTTTGCCAGAGATTTGCGTGATATTCGAACGATATGTGTACTGATGAGGATAGTCTTGGCCGAAACCAGCGATTTTAAAGCAAAGCCGCCCGAAGGCATCGACGCTGACGGGGCATCCAGCGAGGGCGCCTCGCTCTACCAACTGATCAGGGATGACATCATCGAGGGGCGGCTTGCTGCCAACGAAAGGCTTGTGGTCACCGATCTCGCCCGGCGCCACGGCACCTCGACCAACCCCGTGCGTGAGGCTCTCCAACTTTTGCGCGGGGAGGGTTTTGTCACCTTCGTTCCAAACCGCGGAGCGCGCGTCCGGCCCATAGATCAGGATTTTGTTCGGGATATCTACGAGATCGGGGTCTTGATCGAGCCGGCACTGACGCGATGGTTCGTGAATATGGCCACCGTCGAGGACATTGCTGAACTCGAACGCATCCAAGGGCTGATCGAAGAGAACAACTTCGCCGACACGGTCAGGCACAGCGAGCTGGATACCGCCTTCCACACCGTCATGTACCAGAAGCACTACAACCGCCATGCCGCCGAGCTTTGGTGGAAACATCGCGAAGTGCTTCGAGCCGTGAGCCGGCGTTTCGACTTCACGCTCTCCCGGCGTGCCGCGATCCTTAGCGAGCATCGCGAGCTCATCGCGCATGTAAAAGCGGGAAAGGCGAACGAGGCAGCCGAACTGATTGCACGCCATGTCGAGGGCTCCGGCCGGCACATCCTCGAACACATGCGGGCGCGAAACGCCGCTCGGGCAGGATAGAATAGGTAGCCTGGAATATCGTTATCCCGACCACTTCAGACAAAGGCAGTTGCGATGAAAATCACCAGCGTTCGCCCCTGGCTAATCAGATCCGATGCTTCTTATTGGGGAGAGTTTCTGTTCGTCGAAGTGACGACCGACGAGGGGGTAAGCGGCTGGGGAGAGATCACTACCACGACAAGGCTCGCCAATCGCGCCCTCTGCACGATCCTGCGACAGATCGGTGCCGCTTTGACAGGCGAGGACCCGGCGCGTATCGAATATCTGTGGCACAAGATATTCCGTAGCTTCACCTACATGGGCAGTCGCGGCGCCGCAGTCGAATGCGTGAGCGCCATCGACATAGCCCTTTGGGACATCCGAGGCAAAGTTCTTGGTAAGCCGATTTGCGAGCTGTTGGGCGGACCGGTCCGCGATGAAATCGCGCTCTACACCCATCCTAACCAGGCCAAGTTTACCAGCAAAGAGGCTGTGGTTCGCGAAATTCGAGACATCGTCGAGTCCGGCCACACCGCGCTCAAGTTCGATCCTTTCCCCCACCAGGGCCGCACCGTCGATGGACAGCCTCGCGAACAGCGGGATGGCTACCTCGATGGCAGCATGACCCGCAAGGATGAGCGCGAAGCCGCCGAACTCACGGCTCTGATCCGCCAAACGGCGGGCTCGGATGTCGACATCCTCATCGATGCGCATGGCCGGTTCGACGTTCCCACCGCCATTCGCCTTTGTCGCAGCCTCGAGGAAGCTGGTCAGATCGACTGGTTCGAGGAGCCCTGCCCACCCGAGAGCCTCAACGCTCTCAAACAGGTCCGCGAGAAGGTTAGCGCCGCTATTTCGTGGGGCGAACGCGGTCACACGAAGTGGGATTTCGTGCCGGTGCTCGAAAACAAGCTCGCTGACTACATCATGCCGGACGTCACCTGGACCGGCGGCATTACCGAACTCAAAAAGATTTCTGCCCTATGCGAAGCCTACTACATCCCCGTCTCGCCGCATGACGCCGCAGGGCCGATCAACGTGGTTGCGGGAGCGCAGGTGATGATGACCGTTCCCAATTTCTACAAACTTGAAACGTCAGAGTGGAACCTCGGAAAATACGATCACCTCATCGACAGACCGCTTGATGTTTCGAACGGCAGCCTCAAGCTTACGCCCAGGCCTGGCCTCGGCGTTGAAATGAACCGCGACTACCTTCAAAACCACGAGATAGAGCTCGACTAGCTAGCAACGCTCCAGGCCACCCCAGCGTGCGCGGCGACGAGCCCCCCGACCAGAACGAGGATAAATCATGCCACAGGCAGATGGAGCCGACGAGGCGCTCAATCGGGTGAACACGCATTCCAAGCCTTCCGACCTTCGCATCACTGACATGCGGGTGGCCGAAATTGTCGGCGCGCCATTCACCTCCGTTCTGCTTAAGATCTACACCAACCAGGGCATAGTCGGGCTTGGTGAGGTGCGCGACGGTGCCAGCGCCACCTACGCGCTGATGCTGAAGAGCCGGTTGCTTGGCGAGAACCCTTGCAACATCGACCGCCTGTTTCGCCGGATCAAGCAGTTCGGCGGCCACGGCCGGCAAGGCGGCGGCGTATCGGCGGTTGAAATCGCGTTGTGGGATCTTGCCGGCAAGGCCTATGGCGCCCCTGTCTACCAGATGCTCGGCGGCCGGTTTCGGGAGAAAGTGCGCGTCTACTGCGATACCGACGCCACCGTGCCGAGCGGTACCGAGACCGGTAAGCGCCTCAAGCAGCGCATGGAACTCGGCTTCACCTTCCTCAAGATGGATCTGGGGCTGATGCAGATCGCGGATGTGCCCGGTGCGGTCGTGTTTCCTGCCGGCTCACTGGAAGGATACCGCAACGGCCCCAGTCGCGGGCCGCTGAATTCCATTGAAGAGCGGCGTGTCCGCAACGCTGCGTACGATCTACATAACGTCCAGCACCCGTTTACCGGCCTGCACTTTTCCGACAAGGGCCTCGACCTGCTTGAGCAATACATCGCCGAGGTTCGCGAGGTCATCGGCATGGATGTGCCGCTTGCGATCGACCATATTGGCCACATCTCGATGCAGAACGGCATTCGCCTTGCCAGGCGAATTGAAAAATACGTGCCAGCCTGGCTCGAGGATGTGATCCCATGGCAATACACCGAGCAGTACCGACAACTGCAGGACGCCACCACGGTGCCGATTTGCACTGGCGAGGATATCTACCTCAAGGAGGGCTTCGAGCCTCTGCTCAACAGCGGCGGAGTCTCCGTTATCCACCCAGACCTGCTCACCAGTGGGGGCATCCTCGAGACCAAGAAGATTGGCGATATGGCGCAGGACCATGGTGTCGCCATGGCCATCCACATGGCAGAAAGTCCAATCGCCGCAATGGCCGCGGCACATGTCGCGACCGCGACCGAAAATTTCATGGCGCTCGAATATCATTCTGCCGATGTCGACTGGTGGGACGATATCGTCACGGGTCTTCCCAAGCCGCTGGTGAAGAATGGCTTCATCACTGTTCCGGACAAGCCGGGGCTGGGGATTGACGACGTCGTCGACGAGGTGATCTCGCTGCATCTGCAGCCGGGCGCCACCGACATTTGGCAGCCTACGGATCACTGGGACGATGAGTATTCCTGGGATCGCACCTGGAGCTGAGGCGAAAAGGAACGAAGATGAAGATCACTGATCTCCGCTGCGCCGTTATCGGCAAACACCCGATCGTCCGCATCGTAACGGACGAGGGCCTCTATGGCTTGGGCGAAGTTGAATTCACCAAGTCCTACCTCAAGCCCTGGGTGCTGCATTTCCGCGAGGCGCTCATCGGCGAGGACCCGACCGACGTCGAGAGAGTGATGCTGAAGATCCGCCAACGCGGCTCTTTCAAGCCGTACGGCGCGGCGGTGAGCGCTATCGAGCATGCGCTGTGGGATATTGCTGGCAAGGCGGCCGGCGTGCCCGCCTATAAACTGCTTGGCGGCAAGGTGCGGGACAAGGTGCGCGTCTACAACGGCTCGATTCGCCAGAAACGCACGGGCGACCGGCCGGAAGATTACGCCGCTGACGTCAAATGGATGATGCAGCAGCCGCAGAACTTCTTCATGGTCAAGCAAGGAATCTCGTTCCACTCCAACATGAAGGACTCCATCGAGGGCTTCCACTACGGCGTGACGCAGAAGAAGGCCGGCTATCACGGCGCCATGGATCAGGGCGTGATCAGCGAGCGCGGTTTCAATCACATGCTCGACTGCGTGATCGCGATGAAGGAAGTGCTGGGCGACAAAGTCAGCCTGGCGCTGGACTGCGGCCCGGGCTGGATGCTGCCCGATGCGATCAAGTTCGCTCGCGCGGTCGAAAAGTACAATTTGATGTGGCTCGAGGACATGCTGACTGGCGACTACGTGCCGTGGGTCAATCCGCAGGCCTATCGGGAACTGACAACTTCCACCTCGACGCCAATCCACACTGGCGAGCAGATCTACCTGCGGCACAATTTCAAGGAACTGATCGAGACGCAGGCGGTACGCATCATTGGCCCCGATCCAGCCGATGTTGGCGGTATTGCCGAGCTCAAATGGGTCGCCGAGCACGCCTACATGCACTCGATCCTGATGGCACCGCATGGCACCGCTAACGGTCTGCTGGGCCTCGGCGCGTTGATCAATGTCTGCGCCACGTTGCCGGCGAATTACATCGCGTTCGAATATCCCACTGCCTCCGACCCCTGGTGGGAGGATCTGGTAATCGGCTTGCCGCCGCAGATCGTGAAGGACAGCATGGTGGACCTACTGGAAGCGCCGGGGCTGGGCCTCGATATCGACGCTGAAGGGGCCAGGAGATATCTCAGGGAAGAGGATGCGGGCTTTTTCGACTGAAGCTCCCTCCACCTGCCGTGATTTAGTTGAAGGTTCGTCGGTTGAGATCCTATCAAGGGGCCAATGTCGGACGCGACTATAATGAAAGCCGTTCGCGGCAGATAGTTTCTACGAGATCGCGTAGGGAGTTAGCTCGCCCAGCCACTTCTTGCCGGCACTGTCGGCACAGACGCTCGGATGAGTGGACGAGATGTGCTAACATCCCGGCTCTGGCAACTTGGGTGGACGAACTCGAGACGAATGTTGCGGCCAGTTTGCCAGGAGGGCTAGGCCTGGTGGTGAAGTCCCGCAAATGACCCCAACTTTTCGGTTTGGCACTGAAGATGACGGCAGCTGCCAGCTTCTATGGGAAGACGGCGAACGGGTCTTCTGCCGGGGGTGGCATCTCGATCCTGACGGGACACGTAAGCCCGTGCTTGCCGCTCTGCCCGCCGCGGAGCATCCGCGACATTCAATCCTTGATAGTTTCGCCCACGAGTATGGCTTGACGGACGAGCTGGAAGGCACCTGGGCGCTTCGGCCGCTGGAATTGGTGCGCGAAGGTGGCCAGACCATGCTTGTACTCGAGGACCCGGGCGGTGAACTGCTTGCCCGGCGGCTCGGCGGACCCATGGAGCCTGGAAGCTTCCTGCCTGTTGCGATCGGAATCGCGCTGGCCCTTGGCAAGGTCCATCGGCGCGGCCTGATCCACAAGGATATCAAACCTGCCAACATCCTGGTCAACGGCGAGACCGGAGAGGTGCGGCTAACGGGCTTCGGCATCGCCTCGCGCCTTTCCCGTGAGTGACAAACGCCCGAACCGCCTGAGTTCATCGCCGGCACGCTCGCCTACATGGCTCCGGAACAGACCGGGCGGATGAACCGCTCGATCGACTCCCGCAGCGATCTCTACGCCGTCGGGGTCACGCTCTACCAGATGCTCACCGGCGTTCTGCCGTTCACCGCGACCGATCCGATGGAATGGGTTCACTGCCACATCGCGCGGCGGCCGTTGCCACCGGGCGAGCGGGTGAAAGATGTTCCCGCCGCCGTCTCGGCCATTGTGATGAAGCTGCTCGCGAAAACCGCCGAGGAGCGCTACCAGACCGCCGGCGGCCTCGAGAGCGACCTGCGGCGCTGTTTGGCACAGTGGGTGGCCCAGGGCCGTATCGACGATTTCCCGCTCGGGGCACACGACACGCCCGACCGGCTGCTGATTCCGGAAAGGCTCTATGGTCGCGAGCGCGAGGTCGAGGCCTTGCTCGCCGCGTTCGACCGTGTCGTCCGGGATGGCGCGCCTGAGCTGGTGCTGGTCTCCGGCTATTCGGGCATCGGCAAGTCCGCGGTGGTCAACGAGCTGCACCGGGTGCTCGTCCCGCCGCGCGGGCTGTTCGCATCCGGCAAGTTCGACCAGTACAAGCGAGACATCCCCTATTCCACGCTGGCCCAGGCCTTCCAAGGCCTGATCCGGCCGCTGTTGGTCAAGAGCGACGCGGAACTCAGCCACTGGCGTGCCGCCCTGCTGGAAGCGTTGGGCCCGAACGGCCAGCTCATGATCAATCTCGTTCCGGAGTTGGCTCTGATCATTGGCGAGCAGCCGCTGGCGCCCGATCTTTCGCCGCAGGACCAGCAGGCCCGGTTCCAGCTGGTGTTCCGGCGCTTCCTCGCCGTGTTCGCCCGACCCGAGCATCCGCTCGCGCTGTTCCTCGACGACTTGCAGTGGCTGGACGCGGCAACCCTGGATCTGATCGAGCATCTGGCCACCCATGCGGAGGTCCGCCACCTGCTGCTGATCGGCGCCTACCGGGACAACGAGGTCACCCCAACGCACCCGCTGATGCGACGGCTGGCTGCGATCCGCGGCGCCGGGGGCCGGATGCAGGAGATTGTGTTGGCGACGCTTGGACTTGCGGATGTGGGCCGGCTCATCGCCGATGCCCTGCGCTGCGCCCCGGAGCGCGTCGCGCCGCTAGGCCGGCGCGTGCACGAGAAGACAGCCGGCAATCCGTTCTTCACGATCCAGTTTCTACTCGCCCTGGCCGAGGAGGCGCTGCTGGCCTTCGATCCCGGCCGGGCCGCCTGGACCTGGGATCTGTCGCGCATCCGCGCCAGGGGATACACCGATAACGTGGCGGACCTCATGGCGACGAAGCTGCGCCGTCTGGCTCCGGCAACGCAGGCAGCTCTGGGCCTCCTGGCCTGCCTTGGGAATGTCGCCGAGGCGGCTACACTCACCTTGGTGCACGGTGGTAGCGAGGAGGCTATCCATGCGCTCATCTGGGACGCCGTCCGGGCCGGCCTGGTCCTGCGCTCGGACGGCACTTACGCCTTCCTGCACGACCGCATTCAGGAGGCAGCCTATGCGCTCATCCCCGAGGGGGAGCGGGCCATGGCGCATCTTCGGATCGGCCGCGTGCTCGCGGCGCAAACGCCGGCGGAGGCGCTAGAGGAGACCATCTTCGACATTGTCAGCCAGTTCGGGCGTGGCACGGCGCTGATCACCGCGCCGGCGGAGCGCGAACAGGTCGCCGGCCTCAACCGTGTGGCGGGCCGGCGGGCTAAGGCGGCCACCGCCAATCACGCCGCGCTGCAATATTTCACCGCCGACCGGACCTTGCTGGGAGCGACCGGCTGGGAGCAGTGCCCTCGGCTCACGTTCGACCTCGAACTCAACCGCGCCGAGTGCGAATACCTGACGGGGGAACTGGCATCTGCGGAAGAACGGCTTGCGATGCTGTCACGACGCGCCGGGACCACCGTCGACGCTGCGGCCGTGACCTGCGGACGCGTCAACCTCTATACGACGCTGGACCGGAGCGACCGTGCCGTGGAGGTTGGCCTGGAGTATCTGCGCCGTGTCGACGGCCCGTGGTCACTGCACCCGAAGGTGGAGGACGTCCGTCGCTTCTATGATCGGGCGTGGCAGCAGCTGGGATCCCGTCCAATCGAAGCCCTGCTCGACCTGCCGCCGATGAAAGACCCCGACCGGTGCGCGACCATGGACGTACTCACGGTGCTCACCTCGCCGGCCTTGTTCACCGACTTGAATCTCTTTCGCCTCGTCGTCGGGCGGATCGCAACCCTCAGTCTGGAGCATGGCAACAGCGACGGATCCTGCCTCGCCTATGCCTGGCTAGGCGGCGTCCTGGGGACATATTTCGGAGACTATCAGGCCGGGTTCCGCTTCGGCAGACTTGCCCTGGATCTGGTCGAGAAGCGGGCGCTCGATCGCTTCAGGGCTCGCGTCTACCTGGTCTCCGCCGTCCACGTCGCTCACTGGAGTCAGCCACTGCAGACGTCTTGCGCCTTCCTGAGACACGCCTTCGAGGCTGCGAAGGAAGCCGGTGACCTCACTTATGCAGCCTATAGCTGCGCTGACTTGATTACGAACCGCCTCGCTTCCGGAGATCGGCTCGATGACATCGAGCGGGAGGCTGAGAATGCGCTAGAGTTCGTGCAGAAATTGCGGTTCGGTCTCATTAGCGACCTCATTACCACGCAGCTTAGGCTCATCCGGATGCTCCGTGGGCTGACGCCGGACTTTACCTCCTTTAATGACGCGGACTTCGACGAGGGCCGCTTCGAGCAGCATTTGGGGAGCAATCCCCAGCTGGCCATTGCCGCGTCCCGATACTGGATTCGCAAGCTGCAAGCGTT